>JAAYXG010000117.1 GCA_012516015.1 Lysobacteraceae bacterium
GCAACCGTCGCCGCGATGTGGTAAGTCCCCGGCTTCTCGATCGCGAGTGTCCCGACGTTCGTCCGTCCGTTCGCTGCGAGCGTCTCGCTCCGCCCGTCGTGCACGAGCAAGGGTTCTTCGAGCGGACCGTCGCTTTCGATCTCGATCGAAACTTTCGTGCCAGAGACGGCGCGAATATCGCGGGACTCTTCGTCCACTTCGGACGCAAGACCGGTCCAGTCCGGGTAGTCGTACGTGAGTCGCACGCGTTCGATACGCGGCAGATCGGCCAGTGCCACGCGGTGTTCCGGGCTGCGCGTGCAGTCGGCATCGACGTAGTACGTCAGGGGGCTTCGTAACGCGTACAGGCGGAATTCGAACGTCCCGGCCTGCCCGGCTTGCATCGGCGCGCGTTCCCATTGCCCTTGATCTGCGAAGCGCACGAATATCGTGGCTTGCGACGGATCGAAACCTTCGACGGTTGCTTGAATCGCAAGATCGCTGTTGCGCCGAACGGTCACGTCGCCGGGCCGAACGAGGATCTTGCGAACGGGCACGATCTCGCGGGGCAGCTCGGCGCCGAAGAGCAGATGGCGACCCGTGTAACTCCACTCGCGCGGCGCGACTGTGAGCAGCGCTCCGAGCGCGCAGAGTGCGAGCAGCGCTGCGATGGCGTTGAGCCGTATCTTGTGGGCCGGCACGACCGCATCGACAGGGGTGCGCTTCGCGACATCGACCGCATCCTCGGCAAGCAACTCGACGAGAGGCGATCGCGCGTGTGCGACGCGCCGCGTATCTAGATAGGTCGACAAACGTCCCTGCTGCTGCGGCAGCTTGCGCTCGAAGACTCGCGCCCCGTCTTCCTTGCGTAGCACGCGAAGCGGTATCCACACGCCCGCAATCGCGATCGCCGCAACCGCGATGCCGATCAGTACCCGGCCCGCAAAGGCGAATGCCGCGTCGAAGCCGCTTCGCTGCAACAACCATGAGAATACGATGACGGCGAAGAGGACGGCACCTGCGACGAGCACGGTGCCGCGTACATATATATGTGTGCGCAACCGTCGGCGGAGCGCGTCGAGATAGGCGTCGAGCCGCTCGATTGCGTTCATCGTGCAACCTCGCGGCGAACGGCCAAATATCGATTCGCCATCAACACCTCCGCGAGCAACAGCAGCGCGGCAATCCACAGCAACAGCGGCCCGAGCGAGCGCCGCTCGGACGTTTCGCTCGACGCGGCGACCGGCGCCTCGGTGCGCAGCGGCTTCTGCCGTAGTGCCTGCCACCGGGCGAGATAGTTCGGGTCGAGTTGGCGTAAATCCGACTCCCGCCGATCGGTGTTCACCGCAAGCCATCGCGTCCCGTGGGCATGCCGGATCTCATAGAAGCCGATCTCCGTCGGAACCAGCCGTTCCGCGTTCGTCGTCGCCGCCAATCCGAGCACGCGCTCACCGCTCGGACCGAATATCTGCCCGCCCGAGCTTCCGGTCAATCCGGTCGCCACCGGTGCTCCGACGCGCACGCTGGCCATCGCGCTGTCGCCGCCGATGAGATAGCGCGTCGCTTGCGAAATGAACTGAACGAATGCCGGATGAATCGCGAGATCGTTCCACTGCCGATCGATCGGCGCCGTCAACACGAGCATGCGCCCCGCATCGAGCGTACGCTCGATCAAGAGCGGCGAACCATCGGTGTACGACACGAGGATGCGCTCCTCATCTGGGATATCGACGGGCCTTTGTCGGAAGAATCTGACGCGGTGCCACTCCGACGCATCGCGCAGAATGGGATGACTCGCGTCGATCGCACCGATGCGCACGAGTCTCGGTCGCGGCTTGCCGATCCGCCAGTCCGGAAACAACGCATGCTGTGCCTCCTGTGCTCCGGAACCGAGCGTCGCGAGGAGCGCACCGCCTGCACGCACGTACTGCTCGAGCCGTGTCGCCATCGCGCTCGACACCGCGAAAATGTCGGGCACGACGAGCACCGAATAATCGCCGAGTCCGCTTGCGTCGAAACGCCCTGCGGACTCGCGCGTTACCTCCACGCGCGGCGCGGTCAGTGCGCCGATGGCAGCGGCGAAATACGCCCCTTCCTCGGCATCCGCATTCCGAGTGAGCAGCAATGCCCGCGGGTCGGCGTGCTCGACGACGGCGAAGAAGCGGTCGTCGTCGGCAAGCTCATCGTGCGGATCGAGCCGGACTTCGACACGATGCGCACCGGCGTCCAAATGCACGTCCTCGAATACGACACGAGCACGTTCGGCCTTCGGCTCTGCGGAAGAGTTGTTCGGCGCGTCGGGCTCCGCGCTCGCGCCGATTCGTCCGCCGCCTTCGCCGCTGACGGTGAGCTCGGGCGCGCGCTCGGATGCCGCGGCGGCGAGCGTCACCGAACGCCTCGCGCGCTCTTCGCCATCGATCAGCACGATGACGGTGCGTACTTGCGGCTCGCTCGCGGTGCTGACGACGTCGACTTCGAGCGAGCGCGTGTCGCGTTCGCTGAGCGACACATTGTCGATGAAGACGTTGTCGCGCTCACGACCGCTCACGTCGTGCATGACGAGTTGCGCGCCCGCCGGCGGCTCCAGATCGGCGAAGCGAAGGGGCGCGCCACTTCGCTGAAAGTCCGAGACCACGTGCAACAGCACCGGCGGGCGCGGCGTACGCAGCCATTGTTCCGCCGTGCTCATTGCAAAACCGAAATCGAGACGCTCTCGGCCGGGCGCGAGCGAGTTGAGCTTCGCACGTACGGTTCCCGCATCGCGCGCGGGAGTGGGCTCGTGCACGATGTCCATGCGCCGTCCGCTCGCGCGAACGAGCATCACTTGATCTGCCGAACGCAGGCTCTTGAGCACCGATTCCGCCGCGGCAAGCGCTCGCGTCCAGCGATCTCCGTGCTGCATCGAAAAGGAGGCATCCACGAC
>JAAYXG010000118.1 GCA_012516015.1 Lysobacteraceae bacterium
AAACGATGTCGAAGGACGGCATGGTCGCAAGCGGTTAGGGGTCAGGGGTTAGCGGTTAGCCAGAGCAGTCGCGCCGGAAAGCATACCGCGAATGTTGCCGCATGGCGCGTACGCCTCTACGACCTGCGAGTCACGAGTCACGAGTCACGAGTCACGAGTCACGTATATGCGCTTACCCTCGCGGGCGCTGCGATATACCGCTTCGATGAGCTCGATGACATCCGCGGCTTCGTCGGCTGTGACGGGCGGAGGCGTGCCGTCGAGAATACTCTCGCGAACACGGCGATAGAACTCCACCCAGCAGCCGCGCTCGGATGGAATGGTTTCTGTCTTGCCGGTCGCTCCGTAGACGACCTTACCCCACACGTCGCGATCCTCGACGCCGAACCGGGGATCATCCGCCTGCATCCCGCCTAGCGATTGGTCTTCCTGCGGATCGAGCTCGGCTTTCAAGAACGAAGCTTGCGATCCATGCACGCGATAGCGCCAACCGCCGTCGCTCGCGAGATAACTCACCCCGAGTGTGATGCGCAGCAGGCCTTTCCCCATGAGGATTTCGAATCCGTCTTCCGTTTGCGCGCCCGGCCGCTGCGTGAACACATCCGCTTGCAGCCAGTCGGGCTTGCCGAACAGCACGAGCACCTGATCGATGAGATGCGAGCCGAGGTCGTAAACCATTCCCGAAGCAGGTTCGGGCAGATTGCGCCAACTCTCCGAAGGCTCGGGGCGATAGCGATCCCAACGAACGTGATAGCCGTTGATCTCGCCGAGGCGATTGTCGCGCAGCAGCTTTTGCAGCGTGAGGAAGTCCGCGTCCCAACGCCGATTTTGAAATACCGTGAGCACGCGCTCGCGCTCCTGCGCGAGGCGCGCCAGCGAACGGGCTTCGGCGGACGTGACGGTGACGGGCTTGTCTACGACGACGTGCTTGCCCGCTTCGAGTGCCGCGCTCGCCTGCGCGAAGTGCGCCTGTGTCGGTGTCGCGATGACGACGACGTCGATGTCCTGACGTGCGAACAAGTCGGCATCGTTCGCGAGCACCTCCGCCTGCGGCAGGACCTCACGGATCTCGTCGCGCCGGCGACTGACGACCGCGGCGATTTCGAACCCCGCGACGCGCAAGAGCGGCGCATGGAAGTACCGCCCCGCCAACCCGAACCCGATCAAACCGACTCTTAGTGTCATAGCTGCATCCCGATATGAAAAACGACTCTCGCCAAGGTAAGAGTAGGAAGATTATCTCGCAGAGACGCAGAGACGCAGAGATTGGAAGGAAAAGATCTGTCTTCTACTTCCTACCTCAGCGTCTCTGCGAGAGATCTTCTGTCTCCTCCTACCTTGGCGAGCTTCGCGAGATTATCTTCACCCTACTCGGCGAGAAGGGCGTCCACCTTCGCGGTGAATTCCGCGACGTAGTCTTCGTAGTGCTTGCCTGTCGCGGGACCCGAGAAACCGATGTGGATGTCGCGCACGTTGCCTTGCTTGTCGAGCAAGATTGCCGTCGGATAACCGTAGACACCCGAGAGCATCGGCAGCTTGTTGCTGACGTCGTAGGCTTCCGCGACGCCCGCCACGAGAATCGGGAAGTTGATCTCCAGATCGCGCCGATAGCCGCGTACCGCAGCGGCCGCTTTCTCGAAATCGCCATGCCGCTCGAACATGAGCGCGACGATCTCGAACCCTTTGTCCTGGTACTCGCGATAGAAGGGCACGAGGAACCTCGCTTCGTCGTGACAGTTCGGGCACCACGTCCCGCCGATCGTGACGAGCACGACCTTGTCCTGAAAGCGCTCGTCGCTGAGCGACACCTCGTGGCCTTCGGGATCGCGGAACGTGAAATCGAGTCGTTCGCTGTCCGATCGCAGCGTCGTTTCGGGTCCGACACCTTCGAGTGTCGCGTCGTCGTTTCGTTCCGCCGAGACCCTCTCGTGCCAGGCGAGGCCCTGCCAGTACTCGCCCTCGAGTCGACCGTCATCGGTCACTCTCAAATGGTAGAGATAAGCAAGGCCGCCGGCGAACGTGGACAGCCTCAGCTCGTCGCCCCGCACTTGGCCTTCGAGGAAACGATGATCGCCCGTCGGCGTCATGACCGTCCCGACCACTCGATCGTGCTCCTGCTCGAAAAGCGCCACGGCGGGCGACGTCTCGCCCTCATCGTTCGTGAACGTCACCGCCCAGCGACCGGCGACATCGGCGTTATCCGACGAAGGCTCTGCGAAGAAGCGATGGGTTTGCCCGTGCTTCGCTTCGAAAGGAATCACCTGCTCCTTCCCGCCTGCCTTGATCAGCGTGACGTTTCCCGTCAAGCGGTCCCGTTTGATGCTCGCTCGCAGCGAGTTCTCGTATCCCGGAAAAACCGCGAAAAGCTCCCCGCTCTCGACGGTGACGTTATCGACGCGCGTACGCTCGGCACCGTTCAGGAGCTCGAGCGCGAACCCGCTCTCGTGCTTCACGATTTCGAGCCCGAACGGCGCTTCTCCGCCGGGGAGCTTCAGCGTCGCGCGATAAGGGCCGACCTGCGGCTCGCTCGGTTGTTTCGCGCATCCGGCGAAGCACATCGCGATGAACAGAATCGCTAGACATCCACCGACCATGCGCCGGCTCTCGTGAGCTCGCGACGAGCGGTTCGTCTGCATGCTGTAGTACATCGACCCCTCTCCTTTTTACATGCGTGAAAGTGTCCTCGTTGCCGCGCTTTGATGCAACGCTTCTGATGTGTCGTCGCGGAACTACGCGCAGAAAGAGCGCGTTGCTATGAAGAATTATGGCTACAACGGACCATTGGAGGCCCGCTATGAAAATGACACCAGTGCGAACGTGGCCGATCGTCCTTGCGACCTCGATCGTGTTCGTTGGATGCGGTGGGGTTTCCGATTTGACGAAGGACCGTGTCGCGCGCAGTGAAACGGCCGTCAGACAGGCACAACAGAACGTAGGCAATGCAGAGCAAGGCGCACTCGAGCTGCAGAAGGCGCGGGATCATCTCGATCAGGCGCGGCGCGCGCTCAACGACAAGAAGGAAGAGCCCGCGGTTCGGCATGCACAGCAGGCGGAGCTGTACGCGGAGCTTGCGGTCGCGCGCACTCAAAGCGCATCGGCGCGGCGCGCGGCGGAAGAGCTGCAAGCGAGCATACGCACTCTGAGACAGGAAGCGGAGCGCGGTAATCCGACCGCGACCGACATGCAGTAGCGCGTGCACACGGAGGCCATCATGAATCGGTTACAAAGAGTCCTGTTGTCGGGTGCGGTCGTTGCAATCTTCGCGGCTTGCGCCTCGGTGCCCGAGAACATCGAAGAGCTACAGACTGCACGCGCCGTCGTCCCGCAAGTCGAAGCCTCGCCGCGTGCCGGTGTGGCGGCGACCTACATTTCGGAGGCGCGCAAGGCGCTCGATCGTGCCAACCGCCTGGCCGAACGCGGCGCCGACCTCGATGAGATCAGACATGAAGCGCAGATCGCGACGCTCAATGCGGAGATCGCGAACGAACGCAT
>JAAYXG010000119.1 GCA_012516015.1 Lysobacteraceae bacterium
CTGCCGGCATCGGTCGGATCGAAGCGGATCGAAAAACCGCGCTCCGCGGTGTCACGCGGCATCTACACGCCCAATGCAGCAACTTCCGCCTGCCGCCGTTCAGTGCCGACATGGATACCGACCAGGTGAACGCGGACCTGAACCGCTATCGCGACTGCCTGAAACAATGGGTGACCATTCCCGAGATCGAAATCTACGACAGCTTCACGCCCGCGGAGATCGCCGCGGGCGAGCGCCTGTACGATGCGAAGAATACGATCATGTACGACGCGCAGGCGCTGCGTTGCTCGGAGATGCCGAAGCGCTCCAAGTGCATCCCAGATGCGGTCTTCACGAAGGTGGAGCCCTTGCTGGACGGCGTGGATGATCCGATCCGCTTGGTTCGCAAGATCGAAGTCGATCGCCTCAACAATGATCTCGCCGCGCTCAGCAAGGCCATCGCTCGTCACAACAGAAACGTCGAAATCGCCGATTTCCTCCACGGCGTGGCCGAAGCGTTGAACGAGTGACGACTGGATCGTCGCGGCCGCACACTATCCTGGGCTCCGGCCTCCGCCGGAGCGACGAAGTGGGAAACACATCATCCCCGGACAGTAGTTCGCGTACGCAAGGATGAAGTCAAATCCGCCGTACCGCAAAGCGTGCTACAGACCGAACACGACGCTCACCGAGATCTCATCCAGCTCGGTACGGGCGTTCATCAAATTCTCCTCGATGGTATCCGTCCGCAGATACTCCAACCGAGCTGACCATCGGGGTGTGAAACGGAAGGCAACCCCAGCACCACCGACCCACTCTTCGCTACCGAACGTATTCGAGTCCGACCCGTTGGTGAAGACGAATTTCACTTCCTCGTCCGCAAACAGGACGCCGGCCCGCAAGAAAAGCTCAACTCGCGAGCCCACAGGCAAGATCCCCATGACGGAGACCATTGGGCCGGACACGTTCACGGAAGAGTCGCGCGTAATCTCCGACGGAAACAATGGCGCCGGCGGTTGCTCGAACACATACCGCTCAGTCACATCGCCGTCGCCGAAATCCACATAGCTGAGCTCGGCCGCGATGTAACGGTTGATCCGATAACCGAGCGTGCCTTTCCAGCTCCAATCATCGTTATCCGTCGTGACTTCATCCGGAAATGCCGTGAACACGCCGCCCCCGAGAGGCGAGCTGATCGCAAACACCATAGGGCGGTTTCTCGCGACCTCGTACTCCGCCTGTCCCGCTGAAGCGGACACGTAGAACCCGCGACGTGGCATTTCTTCCGCTGCCGCATCGAATCCAACGAGCGCCGCGAGAACCGCAAACGATCCCATCATCTTCTTATTCATTGTCCCTTTCCCTTTTCCTAGCCATGGATCTGGAGACCAGTACTGTAGCGCGGCTCGGTAGACAATGCGCGGTTATCTAGGGGGCGGCGATACCTCGACGGTCGTGGAACACGATACCACCTTCGTCGCTCCGGCGTAGGCCGGAGTCCAGACATCTGGACTACGCCGGGACGACAAGGTACATAAGTCTCGCCACATTCTAAGCGCGCGCTTCTTCGCGATTCTTCGTCCGCACCGCCTGTGTAGCGATTCACTCTCGAGGCCGGCGCGCGCACAATCGCCAGGTCCTTTCGTTGGAGAAGCGGAGCAACGAATGCGCGTGCTGACGACGGTGGCGGTACTCATCCTGGGCGGAGGATGGGGACAAGCGGCTCAGAGTGCGAGTCTCATTACGGTCGAGCCACATGGATCGCAGACCGCGGAGAAGCGCGCGAACGCTTGGAAGGAAGTCGGCGCGGAGAAACGAAAGATCATCGAATCGTATCTGATGAGGGAATTGGGCTTTTCCTCCACGGCGCACACGCAACTGCTGGGCGCCTATCGGCAACAAAACGAGAGCTCAGAGGCGGGAATGCTCCTGCACATCCAGCAACTCGACCTCATGGGAGCTCGGTTGTTCTGGTCCGTGCTCGTGGACCCCGACGCGATGAGCGTGAGGGTGCTCTATCACGTCGATGCGTCCAAAGTCTCGAGCGCGTTCGTTCCCATTGCCGATCCAGCGCTATGACCGATCGCGCCTCTACGGCGCAAGGCGCACACATACGTAAACGCCACCGGCACGAACAATAGGCTCAACGCCGTCGAGCTGATGAGCCCGCCGATCACGGTTAAGGCCATCGGTTGTCGAAAGCTGGCGTCGGCGCCGAGGCCGAGGGCAATGGGGAGCATGCCGGCGATCATTGCGACGGAGGTCATCACGATCGGCCTCGCGCGCTTGCGGCAAGCGTCGAGCAAGGCGTCGCGAACCGTGAGACCTCGTTCGGTGAGCGCCACGACGGCATACTCGACGACCAGGATCGAGTTCTTGGTAACGATTCCCATCAACATCACGAGACCGATCATAGCCGGCACACCGAGCGCGCTGCCCGCGACGAGTAGCGCGACGAACGCACCGCCGATCGACAACGGAAGAGCGGACAGAATCGTGATCGGCTGGAAAAGGTCCTTGAACAGCAGCACGAGCACGCAGTAGATGCAGATGACGCCGACCGCGAGCGCCACGCCGAATCCCGTCGTGAGCTCGCCCGCGAGCTCCGCATCGCCGGCCTCGATCAGCGCAACACTCGGAGGCATGCTGCGCACCGTAGGCAAGCTTGCGACGGCATCGACCGCATCCCCGAGCGGCATCCCGCCGAGATCGGCCGTCACCGTGACGAAACGCCGCCGATCGTAGCGCTCGATCTGCGCCGGCCCGCCGGAGAGCGACAGACTCGCGATGCTCGATAGCGGTACTGGACCATCGCGCCCATTCACGCGCAACGCGCCGAGTGCGTCGAGATCCGTGCGCGCGGCATCCGCAAGCCGCAATCGAATGTGGAGCTGGCGATTATCCAAATCGAGTCGCGCGACGTTCGCGTCGAAGTCTCCGCTCGTTGCGATTCGTACGACATCGCCGATTTCCGCCGTCGTCACCCCGCGCTCCGCGGCGCGCTGTGGATCGGGACGAATCACGATCTCGGGGCGCTGCAAGTTCGCTGTCGTTCTGACATTCGGTAGGCCGGCGACGCCGCGCAATTCTCTCTCGAGCGCCTGCACGGTCGCATTCAGCGCCCGGCTGTCGTCGCTTGCGAGGATGAGCTGCAACTGGTTGCCCGGATCCGCGCCGCCCAGCGCGAAGCGTGCGCCGGGCACGGCTTCCAATCGCTTCATGACTTCTGCCTCGATTTCCGCTTGGCGCGGCCGCTCGCCGCGAGGCGGGAAGATGAGTGTCATCAATGCGCGGCGGACTTCGCCCGCCTGAATGCCGCTGTCGCTGCCCTGCGGTTGCCCTACGGTCGTGAAGACGCTGCGAATGCCCCGGACCTCTTCAAGTACTTCTCGTGCGCGCTCGGCAACACGCAGCGTTCGATCCAACGAGCTCCCCGGCGGGAGCTCCATGGAGATTATGGAGAAGTCACGATCCGCAGCCGGGATGAAGCCGGTCGGAATCAGCGGAACGAGCGCGAGCGATCCGACCAGGACAGCGACCGCCGCAAGCGCCGTCGTCCGTCGATGATCCAAGCACCAGCGCACCGCGGCGAGGTATCGCGACATCAAAGGACCATCGGCGCTCGCCTTGCGCGGCTGCCCCTTTAGGAAGTGCGCCGCCATCATCGGCGTCAGCAGGCGCGCGACGAGGAGCGATGCGAGCACGGCGATGACGGCCGTCCAACCGAACTGTCGAAACAATAGGCCCGGTACGCCGCCCATCAACGCGGTGGGCAGGAACACGACGACGAGCGCCATCGTCGTCGCAATCACCGCAAGCGCGATCTCGTCGACCGCACCCTCGACGGCCTCGCGTACCGATTTGCCTGCGCCGCGATGACGCTCGATGTTCTCGATCTCGACAATCGCGTCATCCACCAAGATGCCGACCGTAACGGCGAGCGCCAACAGCGTGAGCGTGTTGAGCGAGTAGCCCAACCAATACATCGCCGCGAACGCCGGCAAGATGGACAACGGCAGCGCCGCCGCCGCAATCAAGGTCGCGCGCCAATCGCGCAGAAACAGGAATACGACGACGATCGCGAGAAGCGCGCCTTCGTAGAGCATCGCCATCGACCCGTCGAACTGCTCCAACGTATAGGCGACCGAGCTCGACACCAATTCGAGCTCGAGCGTCGGATCGGCCGCCTGCAAACGAGCGAGCGCCTCGGCGACGCCTTCGGCGATGCGCGTCTCGTCGTGATCTCTGGCTCGATAGACGTTGAATCCGATCGCGGGACGGCCATCGAGCAGCGCAGCCTGCGTGCGTTCCGCATGCGTATCGCGAACCGTCGCGACTTCATCGAGACGGACGTAGCGGCCATCCGGAAGCGCCACCGGAAGCGCCGCCAACTCGGATGCGTGCTCGGCAAGCGCAACCGTGCGGATCGACTGCTCCGCGCCGCCGAGTTGACCGCGCCCGCCGGAAGATTGTTGCTGCACCTCACGCAGCGCACGCGACAAGTCAGCAGCGGTCACACGCAGTGCGGCGAGTCGAACCGGATCGGCCTCGATGAGGATCTCGCGTTGCACTCCGCCGATCCGTTCCATACGATCGACGCCCGCGACCGCGAGCACCGCTTTCGCGACCGCGTCGTCGACGAACCACGAGAGCGCCTCTTCATCCATTCGCGACGACGCGACGGCGTACGTCAGAATCGGACCGCCCGCAATGGTCATAGCAGCGACCGTCGGCTGCAGCAGGTCCGCGGGCAACTCCGAACGCACGCGGTCGACGGCATTCTTCGTTTCGATCAGCGCCTCGGACAGCGGCTTCTCGAGCACGAACTGCGCCTGAATCGACACCATCCCGTCCGTGATCGAGGTGCGAACGTGCTTGAGTCCGCTGAGCGTTGCGAGCGCATCTTCGACCTTGCGCGCCACTTCGCTTTCGAGCTGCGCGGGCGCGGCGCCCGGCTGCATCAACGTCACGGTCACGACCGGCAGCTCGAGATCGGGCAGATCCTGGATCGGCAAGCGTGCGAATCCCCATAAGCCCGCGAGGCTGAGTAGAACGAACAGCAGCACCGCCGGCGTTGGGTTGCGGATCGACCATGTGGCGAGATTCATGGCACTCGCCTTTCACGGTCGGTGAACGCAAGTTCGGATGTACGCGCGTCAGCCAGTCGAACGATGTCGCCGTCGCTCAAGAAACCGGCGCCCGCTTGCACGAGCAGCTCGTCGCCGCTGAGGCCCTCGACGATTTCCACTGCATCGTTGCGGCGGCGCGCGACCGTCACGGGCTGCAGCGTGACGATGGGCATCGCACTCGCCTCGGTGAGCTTGACGACATAGGTCCGACCGTCGCGGATCACGACGGCTTCCGCGGGTACGATCATTGCCGGCGTCTTCGCGACGACGACGTGCCCGTTCGCGTACATTCCCGCGCGCGCGTGACTGCCGGTCTCGATGTCCGCGTACACCACGCCGAGCCGCGAACGCTCGTCGAGCGTCGGCGCGATCTCGCGAACGATGGCGGCCGCACGGCTGCCGTCCGGCAGCTCGAGCTCGACGCGTTGGCCTTGGCTCACGTTCGCGAGTTGCGCAGCGGTCAGCTCGCCGCGCCACTCCAGGCGGCCTCTGCGAATGAGACGAAACAGCTCCTCGCCTATCGCCGTCACCGCACCCAACGTGGCGCTGCGCGCGCTGATGACGCCATCGTCCGGTGCGATCACATCGGTGTAGCGCAATTGCAGGCGTTTCGATTCGAGCAGCGCGGCCGAGACTTTCGCCGCCGTAATGAACTGCAAGACTTCCTGATCGCTGATCGCGCCTTCGCGCTGCAGCGCGAGCGCTCTGCGCTCGTCGGCAATCGCTTGCTCGTGATTCGCGAGCAATTGTGCTTCCTCGGCGCGAAGCAATGCGGAATCGACTCGTGCCAATACGTCGCCGCGACGAACGTGATCGCCGACGTCGACCCGTACTTCCACGAGTTGATAGCCGCCGACCTGCGCGCCGATGCTCGCTTCTTGCCACGGCGCGATGGAACCCGACGCCGTGAGCGTGACCGGCCAGAGTGCTTCGTGCGGCGTCACGGTCGTCACGGTCAGCGTTGCTGTTCTCTGGTCGGATGAAGCGACGCTCGCAGACTCCGACAGAACGTGCCAGGCGAGCGCGAACATCCCGAGGACGAACAGTGGTGCGAGGACGAACAGGCGTATACGTCGACACGACCGTTGCGGCGTCTCTGCAGACGGAGATGCCCCGGCGAGCTGTGCGTTTTCCGCGTCGTTCATCTTGACGACTTCGTATCGACGACAGAGACAGACGCGAGGGCGGAGCCCGTCATCCCGGCGACCTCGACCGAGCTGGTACGACGAATCACCTCGACCCATGCTTTTGCCCGATCGCGCGCAGCCACGATCGCGTTTTCCTGTGCTCGGTGAAGCTGACGGCGCGATGCCTCGAGCTCGTACGCGCCGATCGAACCGGCGCGGCGACGCGCCTCGTTCGCTCGCAGCGTATAACGTGCCGCCGACAACGCCGACTGCGACACCTCGACGCGACGCACCGCGGAGCTCTGTGCGGCAAGCGCATCTTCGATGTCGCGCGCCGTCTGGCGAATCGTTCCCGTCAGTATCGCGATCGCTTCGCGATACCGCGCGCCCGCATGGGCGACCTGCGCACTACCCTCGCCCGCATCGAAGAATGACCCAGACATGTCTAAGCCTGCCGAACCAGAGACGAGCGAGTCGGTCGAGCCGAGTGCGCGGATCCACTGCCCGGTGAGAATCGCAGTGAGATCCAATCGGGGGAGCCGTTCCGCTCGCGCAACCGCAATCTCGGACCAACGTGCAGCAACTTCACGTTCTGCTGCAACGACCGCCGGATGACGAAGGAGCACGGTCGCGGGAAGATCCGGGACGATCTCAGGAGGATTCGGGAGGTGCGCGGACAAGTCGTCGTCGAGATCGAGCGTGCCAGCATCCGCGATCAGCGAGCGCACCTCATCGGCGGATCGACCCGTCACGGCGACGAGCGCATCGAGGGTCTGCAAGCAGACCTCCTCCTGTGCGATGCGGTCGATGCGCACCGCGGCAAGATTGCTCTCGGCGGCGGCGACGTCGTCAGGCGGGAGCGCACCGTGCCGTACGCGGGCGCGGATGATTACCAGCTCGTTCTGTCGGGCGGCAATATCCGCATCGCGGACGGCGAGCAGCAGATTGCAAGCACGCAGCGACAAGGTGCCGTTCGCCACTTGCGCCGCGATCGAGAGGCGCGCGGCGCGCGCATCGGCATCGCGCGCTTGAAGACGCCTGTACGCGGCGGCCGTGCTTTCTTTTAGTCGACCCCAGAGATCGATTTCCCACGCGAGGCTCGGACCGATGCTTGTTGCGCTCTGCCACGAGATGGCCGTCCTGCCGCCATCGTCTTGAAGAGCGACTCGCTCGCGTGCGGACGATGCCGTGACATCGAGTCGCGGAAAGCGTCGTGCGTGCCCGATTGCGAAGACCGCATTGGCTTCATCGACGCGCGCCGCGGTCTCGGCCAGCGTTGGGTTGTCGCGCAGCGCCGCGAGCACGAGGGCGTCGATTGCAGGATCGCGCAGCGCGGCCCACCACGACGCGGCCAAAGCGTCATCGGGATTCGATAGCGCGCTCGCTCGTTCCAATGCGTTGCCCCACTCGACGGGCGCATCCATTGCGGGAGCGACGTACTCCGGCTGTGTCGCGCATGCCGCCGTGACCAGTGCGAGCACCGTGCTCAGCAGCCATTGCGACGATTTCCTGGCGTGGCGTTCGC
>JAAYXG010000120.1 GCA_012516015.1 Lysobacteraceae bacterium
ACGAACTTGCTGGCGCCGTCCATCGAACCGTAGAAGTCGGCTTCCGCTCGCACTTCCGCTCGGCGCGCGCGCGCCTCTTCTTGCGTGATGAGCCCGGCGTTCAAATCGGCATCGATCGCCATCTGCTTGCCCGGCATCGCATCCAACGTGAAGCGCGCGGTCACTTCCGAAATGCGCCCCGCGCCCTTCGTGACGACGATGAAGTTGATGATGGTCAGAATCGCGAACACGACGACACCGACCGCGTAGTTGCCGCCGATCACGAACTCGCCGAAGGATTCGATCACCTTACCCGCCGCGTGCGATCCCGTATGACCGTGCAACAGCACGACGCGCGTCGATGCCACGTTCAACGCAAGACGCAACAGCGTCGCGAGCAAGAGCACCGTGGGGAAGATCGCAAAGTCGAGCGGCCGCAGCACATAGAAGACGGCCATGACGACGATCAGCGACAAGGCGATGTTGAACGTGAACAGCACATCGAGCGCGATCGGCGGCAAGGGCACGATCACCATTGCCAATACCGCAAGGACGCCGAGCGGCACACCGACGCCCGATCGCACGAGCGCTCGGAAGTCGAAAGCGGTTAAGGAGGCCGTTGCCATCTTCTAAGCTGCGAATCAGAAATGGGTTGCGATCGAGCGGCTAAGCTCCACGAGCAAGGGTGTCAAAGCCGGTTCCGCCTCGTCTCTTGCCTTCATGCCCGTCGTTTTCATGATTTGGTTCACATTCAATCCGCGTCAGTTATCCGTCGCGATTCGCTTTGCCCCAATAGGTGCAACTCCCGAGCCACGCACGGCCGGGAGGGGCGGCACTTCTTCACACTTTGGAAAGGAAGCGTTAGGGGGAAGGAGTAGGCGGCGCGTTGGCGACGGCCCGCGCAGGGCATCGCTATTCCGCAACATCCACGACGGGTCTTTCCGGGGGCTGCAGACCCGAGCGCTTCGCGACGCGAAGCTGGAAGACGTAGCTCAAGACTTGCGCGACCGCGACGTACAGGCTCGAAGGAATCTCGCCGCCGATATCGACGTTGCGATAGAGGACGCGCGCGAGCGGCGGCGCCTCGAAGATCGCGACATTGTGCTCGGTGGCGAGCTCGCGGATCCGAGCCGCAACCAGATCGACGCCCTTCGCGACGACGATCGGCGCGCGCATGCGCTTCTCGTCGTAGCGCAGCGCGACGGCGAAATGCGTCGGGTTCGTGACGACCACGTCCGCCGTCGGCACGTCCTGCATCATGCGCCGACGCGCCATCTCTTGTTGTATTTGCCGAATGCGGCCTTTGACTTCGGGCGACCCTTCGGTTTCCTTGAGCTCTTGACGAATCTGCTCGCGGCTCATCTTCATCTGCTTGGCGTGCTGCCAAAGCTGATACGGCACGTCGATGCCCGCGATGAGGAGCATCCCGGCGGAGATCGCGAGCAGCCCCTGCCCGCTCAGCTTCATCGCGTGTCCGATCGCGATCGTCACAGGCTCGCGCCCGAGCCCAAGGAGGGACGACGCATCGTTCCATAGGACGAGGATCGCAATGACCGCGACAGCACCGAACTTCGCCAACGCCTTGCTGAGCTCGATGAGGGCGCGCAGCGAAAACATCCGCTTCAGCCCTTGAATCGGATTCAGTCGTTCGAACTTCGGCGCAAGTGATTCGGTGCTGAAGTTCCAGCCGCCCAGGATGAGCGGCGCCATGAGCGCTGCGACCAGAATGACCAGCAGCACGGGCAGACATGCGCGCAACCCTTCGGCTGCCGCGCTCGAAAGCGAAGAAATGAGGTACGAAGTATCGAGCGCTTGCTCGCGGCTCGGCGTGAAGCTCCTGCGCATCATTGCATGCATCTGCCCGCCGATGTAGCCGCCGAGCATGTAAAGAGACGTGCCACCCGCAAGCAGCACGGCCGCAGCCGTGAGATCGCGCGAACGCGGGATCTGACCCTTACGCCTCGCTTCCTCGATGCGTTTCGGCGTCGGTTGTTCTGTGCGTTCTTGTGCTTGATCGTTCTCGGCCATGGCGGAAGCTACGGGTTGCGGCCAGGAATCATAGAGAGCCCGCTCGACTCATTGCGGCAATGCGAGCAGACCCGCGATGACCTCGAAAGCCGCGTCGAGCGATTCGATGAAGGCCGCCTGCACGGACGGAAGGCCCGCCCAGACGATGACCAGCCCGAAGATCAAAGCGATGGGAAAGCCGACTGCGAACAGGTTCAACGTTGGAGCAGCACGGCTCATGACGCCGAAGCCGAGATTGACGACCAGGAGCGCCGTCATTCCAGGTAATGCGACCGCCACTGCGCCCGCGAACAATTGGCTGCCCCAAGCAACGAGCGACCACATCGCACTCGAGCC
>JAAYXG010000121.1 GCA_012516015.1 Lysobacteraceae bacterium
AGGTGCACACGCGCAAGGTACCTCTCGCCGATGACGTGCACCTGGACGAGATCGCGTCCGCGACGCCCGGCTTTTCCGGTGCCGACATCAGAAATCTCGTGAACGAAGCGGCGCTGCTTGCCGCGCGGCGAGATCAAGAGAAAGTGCACGCGAAGGACTTTCATGATTCGCTCGAGAAGATCGTGCTCGGGCCCGAGCGGCCATTGCTGCTCAGTCGCGAGGATCGCGAGCGAATCGCCTATCATGAGAGCGGACACGCGATCCTCGGTCTCGTGATGCCGGGCGCGGATCCCGTGCACCGAGTCTCGATCGTGCCGCGCGGGCAAGCGTTGGGCGTCACGTATCAGCGTCCCGCGACGGATCGATACAACTATCCGGAAGCCTACTTGCGCGCGCGCATCGTAGGGATGCTGGGCGGTCGCGCGGCAGAGGAGATTGTCTATGGCACGAGGACGACGGGTGCAGCGAACGATATCGAACAGGCGACGGAGCTCGCGCGCAATATGGTGACGCGTTGGGGAATGAGCGACAAGCTCGGCATGGTGCAGCTCGCTCCGCGTCAGAACCCCTATTTGGGGACGACGGCGTTCGGCGGCGACAAGCCGTTCAGCGAAGAGACGGCGCGCCTCGTCGATGCCGAGATTCTTCGCATCATCAACGAAAGCTACGAGCAGGCATTGAGCCTGCTGCGCAAGCATCGCGCGCAGCTCGATGCGCTCGTACAGGCGCTGCTCGAGCGCGAGACGCTCAACGAGAAGGAAATCCTCGAGGTCACGGGTTTACCGCCCGCGCCGGCGCTCGAGAGCGGACGGGTGGCCGCCGCCGTATCGTGATGCCGATACGGTCCGATATAGCATCGGACGCGCGAATCGTGTCAGTCGAGATCCGAAACGTCGAGCAGGCAGCGAGCGCAATGAAAGCCGCTGCCTGCGACGAACTTGATGGTGCTGTGATCGCACTCGACGAGCGTGTGCACGGGTCGAACGACGGCCTGTGTATTCGGCTGCAAGTCCGCTGGAGCGGCATCGAGTGTCGCCTCGGCACTCGCCGCTTTCAGGACAGTGTCCATCGTGCGCCCTCCCAATCCGATTGACGGCACTCGTTGATCGATCTTCGGCTATGTGAGCACGTCGCGCGGCAAAAAAGAAGCCGCGAATTTACATTCTGCGCGACGCCATCGCGTCCGATTCGCCTCTCGCAATGCAATACCGCCGGCACCGGAGATATATCAGGGATTTGTCTACGGATCTGAGACGGGATGCCGGACTCGCCGGCTCGATGAGCGAAGTCGGAACACGTGCGGCCCGAAATTCGTTGCCCTCACGACACGGGAGATTTCACGTGGCGCAACGAATCACTCACATCAATCCGGGGAAGGCCGGGCCAAAAGGCGCGCTTGCGGAGAAGCCGAGGGGAAAACCCTCGAGCGGCTCGCCCGGTGCGGAAGGCAACAACACTCGTCGCGATTTCGCCGGACAGGGTCGAAGTAGGAAGCGTCGTGAGCCCACCAAGCGATGAAGCGAATGACGGAGATGGAGCTGCCATGATGCGATTCGAAGCACAGCGGAACACGGTGCTGGCGGTTCTCGGGATGTTGATTTCCGCATGTGCCTCACAGCGCGCACCCGACATCAGGATCAACGTCGCGCCGGATGCGGATCTGTCCTCCTACGCGACCTTCGGTTTCCCTGAGCAGACCGGAACGGATCGCGGCGGCTATGAAACGTTCGTGACCGACCATTTCAAGAGCGCCGTGAAGAAGCAAATGCAGGCGCGCGGTTATCAGTATGTCGAGGAGG
>JAAYXG010000122.1 GCA_012516015.1 Lysobacteraceae bacterium
ACACGCAGCTCAAACGCTTGCCGAAGAGCTCGGCAGCGATGCGCTCGCCGTTGGCATCTTCCACGATGACGCGTCGGCCGAAGCTCTCGATGACCCGCGCGTCGCGTTCTTGTTCGCTCATGCACGTTCGCGGGCGAGTTGCTGCAAGCGTGAAATACGCACGACGGCGGGCGGATGGGAATCGTAGAACGCCGAATGCAGTCTATCCGGCGTGAGCGTCGTCGCATTGTCGCGGTACAGCTTCACGAGCGCATCCGCGAGCTGACGGGGGTCCGCATGCCGAGTCGCGAATTCGTCGGCCTCGAACTCATGTTTGCGGGACCACCACGCACCGAGCGGCGTGAGGAAGAAGGTGAAGGCGGGCAGCACGAACATGAACAGCAGCAAGGCCGTGTGCGGGGCGGGCGAGCTCACGCCCAGAGCCGAATAGAATTCGGGCCAGCGCGCGAGCACGCCGAGCAAGGCCAATCCGACGAGCCCCGTCGCGAGGGACAGCGCCAACCGTGAGCGCACGTGGTGCAGCTTGAAGTGTCCGAGCTCGTGCGCGAGCACGGCTTCGATCTCGGGTACCTGCAGACGTTCGATGAGCGTGTCGAAGAAGACGATGCGCTTGTTGCGCCCGACTCCCGTGAAGTACGCATTGCCGTGGACCGAGCGGCGCGAGCCGTCCATCACGAACACGCCCTTGGACGAGAAGCCGCAGCGCTGCAGCAGCGCCTCGGTACGATGCTTGAGCTCATCGTCCGATAGCGGCGTAAACTTGTTGAAGAGGGGTGCGATGAAGGTTGGCCACGCCCAGGTCACGAAGATCGTAAAGCCCACCCAAACGAGCCACGCGAGCACCCACCACCACTCGCCGGCGCGCTCCATCAAGAGCAAGATCACGAAAATGAGCGGTGCGCCGAGCAAGGCGCCGAGCAGCAAGCTCTTGAAGAGATCTGCGAAGAACAACTTCAGCGTCATCCGATTGAAGCCGAAGCGCGCCTCGATGCCGAACGTTCGCCACAGCGACAGAGGCAAGCTCACGATCGAGATGACGAGGAGGACCGTCAGAACGACCGCTGTTCCGTGCGCCACCGAGGGCAGATCGAGGCGGCCCAAAAGGCGGTCGATGAGGTCGATGCCGCCGCCGAGGGTCAGTGCGAGCGCGACGATGACGTCGAGCAACAAGTCCCAACGGCTGAGCTTGGCGTGCGCCAGGGTGTAGTCGGCCGCCTTCTGATGCGAAGCAAGGTCGATCTGACCCGCGAACGCTTCCGGCACTCGATTCCGATGACTACGTACGGCCGTGCTCTGGCGCAGGTTGAGCCAGATGCGAACGGCCGCTGCGCTCAGGAGCGCAATGACGAACAGCGCAGTAAACCAATGCATATCGAGAGTCCAGCCACGGGCCATCCGGCGAGGGTAGCCGGATTCACGAGAGCGCCTTCGAGCTTAGCGTGTGCTGGTATCATGGGCAACGCACTCTCACGAGCACCCGGGGTCGCTCGCCGGAGCGGATTAGTCCGGCACGAGGGCGAGTGCGATCCAACGTTACCCACAAGTCGCAAGGTCAAAGGTATCGAACAGTGAGCT
>JAAYXG010000123.1 GCA_012516015.1 Lysobacteraceae bacterium
AATCGGTCCAGCGCGCATCGAGATTCAAATCGGGTGGACCGCCAGCGAACGTGAGCGAGCCGCGAGCATGGATGCGCGTCGGTGTACCCGCTAACGTGAGCTCGCTTGAGTGCACGTGAAGCACGCGCTCGGCGTAGCGCCCGCGCGCATCGACGCCAACCTGATGGAGATCGTACTCGGGGACGCTGAACACCCCGGCGGCGTGAATTTGATTCGGCTCGACTTCGACTTCGAGTGCGATGTCGGAGAACGAGAACGGCGGCTCATCGAGCCAAGGGTCGAGCGTGAAGGAGGGAGAGGAGACTCCACCGGTGAGCCGCCATGTCTCCTCCTCGCGCACGAACAAGCCCTTCGCTGCGATTTCGCTCGGTTCCAGGATCGTGCCTTCGAGGGTCATCCGATCGACATCGCCGCCGAGCTTCGCTTGCAGCGCGACCGTGAGATTCGGTTGAAGCTTCACGCTGCCTCGCGTCTCGAGTGCGATGCCGAGCGGTCTCGATGCGGTCAGACGCAGCGATCCGCTTGCCGCCAAGCGCTCGCCTTCGATGCGAAAGCGGCGCACGCGCAAGCGGTGAGACGAGATCGTCACGCGCCCGCGGATTTCATCCGCATCGATCGTTCGACCGTCCACGTGGACGTAGCGAACGTTCGTCAGACGCGCGCCGCGCGCGTCGATTCTCATGAACGGCGGTACGAAACGCGGCGGACGCTCCGGCGGCGGCATCTGCGCTTCCTTCAATTCGACGAGCACATCGCGGGCCGTGAGCGAGCCCGTGCGAATCGTCTGCAGCAAAAGCCCGCGCATCTGCGGATCGATCCGAATCTCGTGCGCGACGACGTGCACGCGCGGATGATTCAGCTCGAAGCTTTGCACGGCGAGTGGGCCGGAGAAGGTCCCGGAAACACCCTCGATCCTGATGCCGAAACGTTCCAGACGATGCAGTTGGCTCGACGCGATCGCGACGCCGACGGGCGTATAGATGAGCACGGACACCGCGACGATCGGCAGCAGCAGAAGCAGCGCTACGGTGATGAGGATGCGCCTGCGCATTAGAACTGCGTCGAGATATATAAGTGGAAGCGGGGGCTGCGACCGGATTCCGACAACGCCTGCGCGACATCGATGCCGAAGCTCGCAACGGCGATGCGATAGCGCACGCCCAGGCCCGCCGAGTATTCGAGCCCAGGGTCGGAGAAATCGTCGAACGCGTTACCGAAATCGTAAAACGCCGCCACACCGAAATTGCGCGGCAAGTCGCGGACGAGCTCGATGGTGCCGGTCGCGAGATGGCGTCCGCCGACGCTCTTGTTATCGACCTTCGGCGACAGTTCGTTCAAACCGAAGCCGCGCACGCTGCGCTCGCCGCCCGCGAAGAAGCGCTGCGAGGCCGGCAACTCGGAGAAATCCGCGACTCGGCTGACGCCGATCTCTCCGCGAAGGTGAAGATGCCAGAGGTCGGACAGGTCGAAGATGCGCTCGCCGAGAAGTCGCAGCTGCAAGAACGACGCGTCCGAACCGAGCGTGCTCGGCGAGCCTCTGAGCTCGGCGTAAAAGTAGTATGGCCTGATGCGCCCGCCCACGACGTAGCTCGGCAACGTGGAGTAGCTGATCCCGGGGATCAGATAAAAATCCTCTTTCGTTTCGAGCATGCCCGTCGGCTGCCTCGTCTGCGGATCCACTTGAGGGGCGGTCGTTTGCTCGTGCGACAGTCGCAGAAACAGCACGCGCTGCCAGCGCCCGAGCGCTTCGGTGAGTCCCGCGCCGACCTCCGCACGTTCGCTCAACGTGTCGCCCAATTCCTCTTCCGTGACGGCCGCGGTGAACTCGAGCTTTTCGAGTGCGACGTCCATCACTGGAATCACGTAGCGCCCTCCGAGCTGCTTCAGTATCGACGACCCGATCAGCTCGACTTTGGAGCGATGACCGCTTGCGTTTACCCGGCGATTGTCCCAACCGAAGCGGCCCCGCATGCGGGTATCGCTTCCGTAGCCGATGCTGGTCGTGAAGCGATGTTTTCGATTCGGCTCCGCGGAGATCGTGACCGGAACGGTGCGCTGGTCGCGATCGGGTTCGCCGCTCTCGATGTCGACGGACGAGAAGTACAGGCTGTCGTCGAGCACGTACTGCGTGCGAAGCAGCGAATCGAGCGTGTACGGATCTCCCGGTTCCATGCGCAGCATGCGTCGCATCGCATCGTCGTTGATCACGTCCTGTGCGATCGTGATCTCGCCGTAATGAAAGCGCTCTCCCGTATCGAGCACGATCGTGGCCGTCGCACGGCGTTCGATGCGATCGATCAGAAGCTCGCTCTCCGTCAGTTGTGCATCGAGGTAGCCTGCGTTCTTCGCCGCGCGCAGCAGATTGCCTTTGACGCGCTCGTAGGTGCCGTGATTGAGGCGCAGGCCGGGTTTCAGCTCTTGGGCGTCGATGATCTCGCGCAAAACGCGGAGGTCGCGTCCAGGACCTGTCACGCGGATGTCCACTTCAGACAAGCGAACCGGACGACCCGGGCGCACGTGGATCGTCACGCGCCAGTCGTCGCCGTCCTGCGTCACCTCGTAGCTGACTTCCGGCTCGTAGTAGCCGAGCGGTTGAAGCGCTTCGCGCGTCTCCGCGCCGATACGCCGCTCGAGCCGCGACATGGTCTCCGGCGTGACGTCATCGCGGTCGGCATAGCGCGTGAGACTCAAGAACGCGCGAACGTTCGTTTCGATCGCCGGCGTCACGTCGGGAATGTCGATCTGAATGCGCGCTTGTGCGGATGTTGCGCACGCGAGCGCAAGGAGAGCCCAGAGGCGGCGTGCGATGAAGCGCGAGGAACCGTTCGGTCGAGCGGCGCGCCGCACGATGCGCTACTCCGGAGAGGAGTCGAACGAAGTATCGGTCGCGATCGCTTCGTCGGGATCTTGCGCTTCGAACCAGACCTCCGGGACTTCAGTGCTCGTGAATTCGAAGCGCGAGGTGCCGGTTTGTACCCCTGCGGGATCGAAGCGGCGCTCCTGCAGCACCGTGCGGCCGTTGCGCTCCACGAGTAAGACGCTGGAGCAGCGGGTGCCGTAGCGCTCATTCAGAATGAACGGCGCGGAGACGATGCGTTCCCAATCAGCGGGCAAACCGGTCGAGGGAAGCTCCGCGTCCGCGGCGACCTGTCGATCCGCGAGGATGTCGAACAGCGTTTCCGGCGCCAGCTCGGGCTCACGCAGCGCGGCTTCGAATCGCTCGCGCGTGCGCGTGAGCTTCGGCCACGGCGCATCGAGGGCGTGATTGCTCAGTCCGTATACACCCGGTGCCAGTGCCTGCGGCGTGTTCGGACCGCGGTTCGAGAAGTAGTAGAGCGCGCGCGAGCCGCCGACGAGCAGGTTGAAGCCGGAGTAGCGTGGTGCGGCGCCTCTCAGGTCGTCGAGAAATTCCTTCGGCGACGTGGCGCCGGTCAAAAAGCGGGGCACGAGCAGTCCGCGCGAAGGCGCGCCTTCGACGGGAGCCTGCAAGTCCCGATAGTTCGTCACGACGCCGAATCGGCCCGACCGGGCAACGCCGAGCCACGTTCCGCCCGCTTTCAAGTCTTTGCCCGCGAGAATACGCGGATCGTCCTGCCACCAGTTGAGCGGCGCGGCAGGTCGATCGTGAAACTCGTCGCGGTTGCCGGCGAGCACCAGACGATACTTGGGATGCAGTTTCCAAGCCAATACGAGCAGGCACATAAGCAGAATAATTCGCGATCCGAGGGTAGCCGGTCAGATAAGGATGCACCGCGCGGCTGAACGTAACGTGAGTGCACGGTTTGCCACGCACCAGAAACAGAAGACGATTGTGGCGACTCGCGCACGCCGAGTCACGAGGGGCACGTTTCAATGACGCCTGCTCACGCGCCAAAACGACAGATGTCGGTTGACGGTCGACAGCCTCAGGGGTGCTTTTCCTGCCGTCAACGGTCAACCCACCAAGTGACTGCCATGCCTCACATTCTGACGTGAGGCTCCTCACGTAGGGGTACTGCCGCGCTTTCGTCGTACCAATCCTCGATCAAGCGAAAGGAAATCGAATGTCGGAACGGCATGCGGATCTCGCCGGCAGCGATTTGCCGGCGCGTGAGCCAGCGAGCACTTTCGAGCTCTCCGTCGACGAGGTGGATCTCCTGAGGCCGTGCATGCGCAACGAATCCGACCATCAAAGAGGAGGGAAACGGCCACGGTTGCGAGGAGTGATAACTCACCGAGTCGACTTCGACGCCGGTTTCTTCCCGCACCTCACGGGCTACTGCGTCCTCGAGGCTTTCGCCGGGCTCTACGAACCCGGCAATCGTCGAATAACGGCCAGGCGGCCAGGTGGCTTGGCGACCGAGCAACGCTCGCTCTCCGTCCGTGATCAGGACGATGATCGCCGGATCGATTCTCGGGAATTGTTGGATCGCGCAGCTCGGGTTGCTGCACTGTTGCACGTGACCCGCCTGGAGCGAGCGCATCGCGGCGCCGCAGCGGCCGCAGAAGCGGTTCCGGTCGCGCCAATGAAGCATCGCACGCGCGTAGGCGAGCAATCCCGCTTCGTGCGGCGGGAGCTCGCCTGCGATCGTTCTAAGATCGCTCGGCTCGATCGGTTCATCGAATGACGGCAGCTCCGGCGTCGTGAGCGGCACGGCGAAGCACGCGCGATGTTGAAACTCGCCGAGCAAGACGACGTCGCCGACATCGACCTGCATGATGCTCCGGACGTCCGTGACGAGAAGCGCCTTGATGCCGTTCTCTCCGGTTCGCACGAGATTCTGATTGCGCCACACGGGGACGAACACGCTGTTCGGATCCTCGAGCGCCGCGCGTACGCGTGCCTCGTCCTTGCGCCAATGCGCAACGCGATCGATGTAGGGTCCCGAGAGCAGATTGCCGCGGCGATGAGCTGCAGTCATGCTTCGAGTCTAGCAGCGGGCACGGTCGCTGGCGGTATCGGAAGGCCGAGGGCATCCCGTGACCTGCGAGCGCGCTCGGCGAGTTTGCGCCGGGGCCGTCGGCGGATCGTCTTGAGCTTGCAGCCAGGGCAAGCGCGTTTCACGACCGTGGTGCGGTCGTGCAAGAAATGACCGCCGCATTGCCGACAGCGGAGCGTGCCGAGGCCGGTGTTGCGCATGAGAAGGTGCAACAAGAACCAGGCATGCTCGAACGACATGCCGCTCGACCCGGAAAGTTGCAGGTGCGTCTCGTACGCGTCGCAGAAGAGTGCGCCGTAGCACAGCGGGTTCGGTGTCTCGCGCAGATCGGGCTCGAGCAGCCCGAAAGCCGTGAACATGCTTGCAAGGAGGGAGGCTTCGAACTGGATGCGCGGGTTGCGCGTGAAGAAGGCGATCTGCCGCGGAGATTTGCCCCGATGCCGGCGCAGCGGCATCGCAGGCATGTTCGTCGCATAGGTTTGATAGAGCCGGCGAATGCGATCGTCGGTAAGACCGGTGCACATACGAATCGTGCAGGTCCGGGCTTCATGGCGAATCATTCGCAGCGCGAGATCATGACGCTGTCGATCATCGAAATACCGTTCGTTGCTGATATGCATGGACCTGCTCCTTGTCCTGGGCCGGCGATGGCCAAACTCGCGCCTTCCGTGCGTCGCCTGTGGGCGTCTTTGCGTGCCGCTCCGCGGCACCGATTTAGTGTGCGCGAAGTCGGCGGCGAAGTGAAGCCCCTCGCCTGGACAGACCGCGACTGACTCTTTATCGTGTTCGATCGAGGAAAGGATCTCCTCACACAAGACCCCTCCGACATCCTGCAAGGAAGCACCCATGAGACAAGCGATTTCTTCGACCGTCGCTCACGAACCCGAGCGGCCGTGCGCACCCGTGCTGCGCCCCGATCTGCTCGCTCGTACTCACGAGCTCAATTGCGACTATCTCGAGCTGCTCGCCGGCGAGTGTGCGAACGACGATTGCGGCGGACAGTTGCAGTATTTCGCCCCGAAACACGCGGCGAGCCTGGCGGCGCTCTCAGTCGACGAGCGGGCCCGCATCGCGCGGGTGCCGTACTCGCTGTACTCGCTGCGATTCGAGGACACGCGCTTGTGGCGAGGCGTCTGCGGCGGCGCGGCGCAGCACCCCATCCGACAACGATATGTAGCACCCGCGGACAGCTCGCCGCACACGCAGTTCTTCGAGATAGCCTTGATACAGGCCTGGCACATTGCCAATACGCATCCGCTCGCAGCGCGCGTGCTCTATGCAATGGGAGACGAAGTGCGCATGCGAGTCGCGGCGATGCCGTTGTGGCGCATAAAACGGATCGCATCCGAACGCATGAAAGTCATGACGCCGCGGTGGCCGACCAATCCTTGTTTCTGGCCCGAT
>JAAYXG010000124.1 GCA_012516015.1 Lysobacteraceae bacterium
GATCCGATTTGTTGCCCGGCTTGTATTCCAGCGTATCGACGTCGCCTTGGAATTCGGCGTAAGGATCTTCGCCGAAGACGACGATCGCGACATCGGGCTTCCTCGTGTAGCTGCCGGAAACGCTGAGCGTCGCCGTGCCGCCGGCGGCCTTGACCGCCGCCGCGATGCCCTCGTAGATCGAATCGGCGTTCGGGAAATGCTCGTTCGTGATGCCCGTGCCTTGCCACGTGAGCGTCCAGCCGCCGTTCTGTTTCGGGATGTTGTCGGCGCCGTCGCCCGCGACGAGCACGCGCGACTTGGGCTTGATCGGAAGGACGCCTTTCGAGTTCTTGAGCAGCACGAGCGATTCGCGCACCGCCTGCCGCGCCACCGCGCGATGCTCGGGCGCGCCGAGCAGCTTGAAGTCGCCAGCGGGGGCGCGGCTCGAGGGCTTGCCCGCCTCGAACAAGCCCGAACGCAGCTTCACCGTGAGGATGCGGCGCACGGCATCGTTCAGCCGCTCCATTGGAATCTCGCCCGCTTTCACTTGCTTGAGCGTGTTCTCGTAGAGGCTCTTCCAGCTATCCGGCGCCATGAACATGTCGAGACCGGCATTGATGGATGCGGGACAGCTGTCGTTCGTGCAACCTTCGACTTGACCGTGACCGTTCCAATCGCCGACGACGAATCCGTTGAAGCCCATGCGCTCTTTCAGCACATCGTTCAACAGTCCCTTGTGTCCGTGCAGCTTTTGCCCGTGCCAGCTATTGAACGAGGCCATCACGACCTGCACGCCGGCGCTGATCGCGTGCGGATAACCGGCTCCATGAATGTCGCGAAGCTCGGCTTCGGACGCGCGCACATCGCCTTGATCCCGGCCTTCCAGCGTGCCGCCGTCTCCCAAGTAGTGTTTGACGGTGGAGATCACGTGCTCGCCGCGCAAGAAGTCGGGATCGCCGGGATTGCCCTGGAGCCCGCGCACCATTGCGGCCGCGTACTCGGGGAAGATCTCCGGATTCTCCGAATACGATTCGTACGAGCGCCCCCATCGGATGTCTTGAGCGACGGCGATCGTCGGCGCGAACGTCCATTCCTGTCCGGTGACGCGCAACTCGCGTGCGGTGATCTCGCCGATACGCTCGATCAGCTCGGGATTGCGCGTCGCGCCGAGCGCAACGTTGTGCGGGAACAGCGTCGCGCCGATGATGTTGTTGTGCCCGTGAACGGCATCTACGCCCCAGAGAATCGGAATCGCGTGCTTACCGTCGCTCGTGTCCATCGACGCTTCGTAGAATGCATCGGCCGCTTCGAGCCATTTCGGCGCCGGCGCGAGATCGTCGCCGTCCGGGCCGGAGTTGCCGCCGACGAGAATCGAGCCGAGTCGGTAGCGGCGCACGTCTTCCGGCGTCACGCAGCACAGATCGGCTTGAATGATCTGGCCGACCTTCTCTTCGACGCTGAGCGAATTCATCAGTTCGTCGAGCCGCGCCTGCAGCGCGCTGTCGTCGATTGCGGGCGGCGTCGGTTGCGGCCAAATCTCAGGATGGACCGTTGCGCCGGCGCTCGCATCTTGCGAGCCCGGTGTCGCGTCTTTCTTCGAACAGGCGGTCAGACCCATCGCAAGCAGAACCCCTGCAACCAACAAGCGAGACGAGCGATGCCCCCTAACCCTGATCATTGGACCTCCGGCTTTTTTCTTTCGTGGCAGACCGAGCATACCGGCCGAGCGCAGAATCCCATCACGTGACAACGTTGTCAATTTAACGAATGTGCTTCAGTCGTACCCTGAACATAGCGTTATGCGCGTCGCGCGTCGCGTATGCAATGGCGCAAAGGGAATGACGACCTCTGACGCCTCGGTGCTGCGTGCGTGCGCGAATCGGAAGCGGCGCCTCGCATTCGGCGTCGCGGTTGCGTCGATCGGCGTGTCCATCGCGTACGCGATCGACGATCTCGAGCTTCATATCGACTCGGTACAGGGGCCGCATTGGCAAGCGCAGGGCTTGATCGCCGCGCTGGATCTCGCCGCGAATGCGCAGCGCGCGCGTGTGCAGATCGACACCTTGAAGCTTGCGCAGCTCCCCGAGGCACTGCGCAGCGTCGTCATCGACTGTCCGCACGTCGAGATGTCGCCGCGTGCGTTCGCTTGTCGCGAGGCGCGCGTCGTTGCGCAGGTTCCGCGGCTCGGTAAGCAAACGCTGCGCGCCAACGTGCGATACGAACGCAGCACGGGCGCGCTCGACCTCGATGTCGCGAATGTGAAGATCGGCACCGGCCGGGCCGCGGTTCGCGCGAGCTTGCGTAATGACGCTTGGGATGCGCGCGTTGTGCTCGAGGAAGTCCCGCTCGACGTGCTCGTCGAGCTGTCGCAAGCCGCTCAGGTGCCGTTGCCGGCCGCCAGCGTCACGGGCGCGACGAGCCTGGAGGTTCGAGCGAGCGGGCGCGATTCGGCGATTCGGGACATCCACGCACGCGGCAGCGTGCAACAGCTCGTCGCGAACAACGAGAGCGGCAGCTTCGCGACTGACGGCCTCGCAGCGCGCTTCGAGATCGCGCTTGAGCGATCGCAGGAGCAATGGGACTACGAGGCGACGCTCGTCGCCGATCAAGGCCAAGGGTACTTGGAGCCGATCTTTCTCGACTTTGGTGTGCACGCGTTCGAGCTCGCTGCGCGCGGAACGCTCGTCGGAGCGGATCGATTGGATGCCGAGCACTTTCAGATTGCGCATTCGGGCGTATTGAGCGCCCAAGGCCGAGGCGCACTCGATTTCGCAGAAGAACAACCCGTGCGCGATCTCGATGTTCTGATCGAGTCGATGCAGTTTCCCGGTGCCTATGAAACGTATCTGCAGCCGCTACTCATCGAGACGGATTTCAAGTCCATGCACATGACGGGAGGAGTGACGGGCGAGGTATCCGTTCGAGACGGTGCGCCGCACGCGTTTCGCTTTGAGTTGAACGACATCGATCTCGAAGGCGATCAGCTTTCGCTCGCGATGCACGGCGTGCGCGGCACCATCGACTGGAATGCCGACGACGGGCAGAACCCGGTGCCTTCGCAAGTGGCTTGGTCCGGCGGAATGCTCTATGGCCTCGAGCTCGGACCCGCCTCCCTTCGATTTGCAGCCGCGGGAACGAACTTCGAGCTGCTTGCGCCGACTCGTATTCCCCTTCTCGACGGCGCGCTGCAGCTCGATGCGCTCGCCGTACAACACGCCGGCTCCGAGCGCGTTTCGTTCAGAGTGGATGCGTCGATTCAGCCGATCAGTGTCTCGCGCTTGTGCCAGGCCTTCGGCTGGCCGGAATTCGGCGGTCGCGTGAGCGGTGCGATCTCCAATTTGCAGTTGCAAGATGGCGTACTGACGCTAGGTACTGTCTTGGAGGCGCACGTATTCGACGGCCTCGTCACGGTGAAGGATCTGCGACTGGACGAGCCGTTCGGCAATTGGCCGCGGTTGTACGCGAATATCGACCTGCACACGCTCGATCTCGACCTCGTGACGAGCGCGTTTTCGTTTGGGCGCATCACGGGGCGGCTGTCGGGTTATATACACGGGCTCGAGCTCTTCAATTGGTCGCCGGTTGCCTTCGATGCACGATTGTTCACGCCGGAGAACGACCGTTCTCGACACCGGATCAGCCAACGGGCCGTGGAGAACATCGGCAGCATCGGCGGTGGCGGTGCCGGTGTCACTGCTGCGCTGTCGAGCGGCTTTCTGCGCTTCTTCGACGATTTCAACTATTCGAGGCTCGGTATCACGTGCA
>JAAYXG010000125.1 GCA_012516015.1 Lysobacteraceae bacterium
CGTCCTTCCGAATCGCGTCTACCCGTTGCGGTTGGGGGGGCCCGATACGTTGCCCTGGCGGCGTTCCGACGCGCGGGGGTGGCAATGCTGCGCATTCCGCCGATCGTGATCACCCAGATCGCGTCATGGTGATCGCTCAGATCGGCAACGTGATCGCCGAATCGGAGCGAAGCGACGTAGTTCTGAGTGGCTGCGGCTGTTGAGGTTTGGGGTGAGGGTTCAGCGCTGGGGTTTGCGCAGGGTGGGTCCTTGCAGCTTGATCCGGTGTGCGTTGTGCACGAGGCGGTCGAGCAGGGCGTCGGCGATTGTCGGGTCGGCGACGTGATCGTGCCAATTTTCGACAGGCAATTGGCTGGCGACGATCGTCGAGCGCATCCCGTATCGGTCATCGAGGATTTCGAGCATGTCGCGGCGCTCCTGGTCACGCAGCGGCGCGATCCCCCAGTCGTCGATGACGAGCACGTCGACTTTCGCCAGACGCCCGAGCAGGCGCGTGTAGGTGCCGTCGGCGTGCGCGAGCGCGAGCTCCTCGAGCAGACGCGGCATGCGCCGATACAGGGCGCGGTAGCCCGAGCGGCAGGCCTGTTGGGCGAGCGCGCAGGCGAGGTACGACTTCCCGGTCCCCGTCGCTCCGGTGATGATCACGTTCGCGTGCTGCGCAATCCAAGCGCAGGTGCCGAGCTGCCGGATGAGTTTCCGATCGAGCTCGCGCTTGGGCGCGTAGTCGATGTCCTCGATGCAGGCGTTCGGGATGCGGAGCTTCGCTTCGCGCAGCAGCCGTGCCAGTCGCTTGTTGTCACGTGACATGTGCTCCGCATCGACGAGCATTCCGAGCCGCGTGTCGAAGTCGAGTTCGTGGATGTCGGGGTCGGCGCGTTGCGCGAGCCAAGCATCGGCCATCGCGCTCAGACGCAAGCTCCGCAGTTTTTCGAGCGTAGGTTCGGTCAGCATTCGGTGTCCTTGTCAGTTGTAAAAGTCACGCCCCCGCACGTTTTCGTGCATGACAGGACGTGACGGTGTCTCCGTGTCAGGTGAAGGCACTCGATCGAGGCCGTGCTTGAGGATCGACTCGACGTGGCGATACGAGCGCGCGCGGGCACGCAGAGCGCGGGCACAGGCCGCTTCCAGCCGCGCCTCTCCGTAGCGTTTGCCGAGGCGCAAGATTCCGAGGCACGAGCGGTAGCCCTGCTCGGGGTGCGGCCTGTCGCTCAGGATCGCCTCACACAGCGCTCGCGTGGCCGAGCCGACCTTGCCCGCCCAGGACAGGATGCGTGACGGTGTCCACTCGGCGTGTGCACGATGCGAGCTCGGCATGTGCTCGGGGCACGTGGTGAAGCCGCCTTTCACCTGCGAGCGGACGTGCAGTGCCACGCGCTTGCGTTGGTGCAGGATCTCGACGCTGCGGCTCGTAAGCCGGGCCTCCACTTCCTCGTGCACGAGGCGGTGCGGGACCGAGTACAGGTGCCCCTCGATCGACACGTGATAGTCGATGTTCACCCGCGCTTTGACCCATTGGACGTATTCGAAGCGCGTCGTGGGTAGCGGCCGCAACGCCGCACGCTCGATCTCGTCGAACAGCTCGCGCCGACTCTTTCCGTACCGCCGCATCGTGCGTCCGTTGAGCTCGACGAGCAGCTCGCGGATGCGCGCGTTCATCGCGGCGAGCGAGTGGAACACCTCGTTGCGCATCCGAGCGAGAATCCACCTCTGCGCGACCTGGACCGCGACTTCGACCTTCGCCTTGTCACGCGGACGCTTGGGTCGAGCTGGCACGACCGTCGTCCCGTAATGTTCGGCGAAGTCTTCATAGGTGCGCTGCACCTCGGGCTCGTAGCGACATGCGCGCGTGACACCCGCCTTGAGCTGGTCGGGCACCAAGGCGGCCGGAACGCCACCGAAGTACTCGAGGGCACGCACGTGACTGGCAATCCAGTCGGGGCCTCGCTGGCTGCGTGTCACCTCCGCGTACGTGAAGTTGGACGCGCCGAGCACGGCAACGAAGAGCTCGACCTCGGTGACCTCGCCCGTGTCCGGATCGACGATGCGAGGCTTTTTGCCCGAGTAGTCCACGAAGAGCTTGTCACCTGCCAGATGCACCTGGCGCATGACGAGGCCTCGGCGAGCGAGCCATTTGCGATACCGATCGCAAAAGGATGTGTACCGGAGACCGTTCGGGTGTTGCTCCAGGTACTCGTGATGAAGCAGCTCGAGTGTCACACCAGGCCGGTGCCGTTCACGATGAATCCACTCGCAGTCGGGCTCGGGACGCTGTGACCGTGGCGGAGCCGAGCGATACAGACGCTGCTCGAGCTCGGCATCGTTGAGAGCTTCGAGGTCCTGCCAGGTCAGTTCCGCCTCGCGAGCTCGTTTCACCACGAGGCCAACCGCGCCGACACTGACGCCAACCGACGCAGCGATGGCTCGGTGCGGCCTCTGCAGGAGCCATTTCTGACGAAGAATCTCTCGGGTGTTGCGCATCGACAATCTTTCGGCGGGCATGAGCCGGGGCCGTGCCCCGGGAGTTGGGCCGCCACCACGCTGTCGTCGTGCGCTGAGTCAGGACCGAGCGATCACCATGGCGATCTTGGCGATCACGATGCCGATCCGGGTGATCACGATGGCGATCTCGGCGATCACCATCCCGATCCGCGCGATCACGATGCGGCGATCCGGGCGATCACGATCCGCCGATCTTCGCGATCACGATGGGGCGATTTTCGCACGAAAGCCCCGCGTACAACCGCCGTCCCCGCCTCATCGACGATCGTGAGCCCCTCTCACGTGCCTCGTCCGCGCCCTTTCGCCCCACGCGCTCACTTGAGGCTCTCGATGAACGCCCGCATCAACGCCACGGCATCGTGGTCGACGAGCTCGGTCGCCATGGGTGGCATCTGCTCGGTCGTGCCGCGGCGCGAGATCCGATAGACGACGGCGCTTCGGTCGGGCTTGCCGGGCGCGAGCCGGTAGAGAAGCGGTCCACCGCTTTCGGGCTGGAA
>JAAYXG010000126.1 GCA_012516015.1 Lysobacteraceae bacterium
AGCCTCGTCGCGATCTCGAAGCATGCAGCACACCTGTCGAGCCTCTATCGGCTGGTTCCGCAACCCTGGAGCTTGGTGAGGCAGCTCATCGAGAAGCATCGCACGTACGACATAGCCCGACGGCATCGCATTCCGTGTCCGCGCCTCATCATGGCATCCACGGTCGATGAATGCGTTGCGTTCGCGAGGCAGATTGGTTTTCCCTGCTTGCTCAAGCCGTCCGTAGGGCACTTGTTCTACAAGCGCTTTCGCCAAAAGATGATCATGGTGAACAGCGAACGCGAGCTGCTCTCGCACGTGGACCTCATCGGCGGCGATCGCTCGATCATGTTGTGCGAGTACATACCCGGTGGCGACGAGTGCGGTGCGAACTACAACTCGTTCGCGCTGCAAGGTAAGGCGCTTTACGAGTTCACGGCGGAGAAGGTGCGCAACAAGCCGCGGCTCATCGGCTTTCCGACCGTGGTGCGAAGCGTCGTCATGCCGGAAGTGCAGATGCTCGGGCGGCGTGTGCTTGCGGCCTTTGGGATCGAAGATTTTTCCTGTACGGAGTTCAAGCTCGATCCGCGCGATGGGCAGTATAAGCTCATGGAGGTCAATGCGCGACCGAACTACTCGGGCGCACTCGCCGTCGCCTGCGGCATCGATTTCCCCGTGCTGAGCTATCAGCGCGCGTTGGGTTTGCCGCTCGAGCGCTTGCCCTCACGGCAGACGGAGAACGTCGTATGGATCGACGAGGAGCGAGACGTGCGTGGCGTCGTGCGCGCCATGGGGCGAGGCGCAGCAGAGGCGAGGCGCTATATCGAGCCGTATCGCGCTCGGAAAGTGTTCGCGGTGTTCCGCGCCGACGACCCGCTGCCGACGATGGCACTCGCGCGTACGAGCATCGCGTCGTTGCTGCGCAAGGACGAAGCGCACCGCGCGGCGCGATCGGTCCGTCAGTCTTCGGCGCAGCCGGAAATATGAGTGCGCGGGCGGAAGCGTTCGTTCCAGGCGGCAAGGGCGAGCACGGTGACGCACGACGCGTAGGCCAGCCATCCTAATCCGATCGCGTAGATGACCACGGTCAAGCCGTGCTCGCGTACGCCGAATGCGGCCAACACCGACACGAGAAGCGCGAGCCAGCCTGCGACACCCATTGCAAGCAACAGACGCTCGCTACCGAGCGCCGAGACGACCGCCGCGGCAAAGGCCTGCCAGATGCGCACGAAACCGACGACGATCACTGCCGCGACGAGGCCGTTCGGTAAGTCGTACCGGTTTTCGAGCGGGACGGCGAAGATGAAGGGCATTACGATCGCAATCGCCGCCGCCGCGAACACGGCCAAGCCGAACACCGCCAGCGCTTCGCTGCGCAGCACCTGAAGCGCCCGTGCTCGATCGGGGGTTGCTCGCAGCCGCGGCGTAAGCGTGTAGCCGGCGCCTACTTGTAGCATGCGAAAGGCGGAGCCCGCGATCGCGGCAACGACGGCATACGTCGCGAGCTCCTCGAACGACAGCACTTTGCCGACGGCCAAGCGATCGACTTGGAAGAACACGTTCGCCGCGAGCAAGTGCACTGCCGCGCCGAGGGTCTCGGTGGACAGCAATGAAAAGTGTGCCGGCGAGTCGAGATCCCGGTGCGAGGCTCGCCACGCGAGCGCCCATCCGATGCCGCTCGTGATCACGTAGCTCGCAAGGACGATCGCGATCACGGTCGTGCTTGCCGGATTCGCGAGCAGCAGCACGATCGGCACGCTCGCGAGCAGCACCCAGTTCTGGCTCTGGCTGAGCAACAATGAAATGCCGAATTTCTGTGCCGACTGGAAGAACGCGCCGGCGACGCGTCCGAGCGCTGCGAACAAGATGGTCGCCGCCAGCAACGCGGGGAGACCTGAGCTCAGCGGATAGAGTCTCGTTGCGGCCCATACGACCATGACAGTGAGTACGATGCCCGGCACGAGCGACTGCGCGAGCAGGCGGGGGCTCGGCGCCAATCCGCGGCGTGTAATTAGGATCGGGAGGCCGAGCACCGCGATCGTCGCGCCCACTTGGATCAACGACAGCGCGAGGGAGAGCTCGCCGAACTGAACGGGCGGCAGTATGCGTGCGAGCAGGAGATTTGCGATCGCAAAACCCGCGCCGCCAGCGGCGAGCATCGTCGCCGTGCGTAGCGCGGGTGACTTCAGCATGCCCGCTGTCGGAGCGAGCTTGTACAGTCGACGAGCGGCTTCCAGTGCTATTGGTGTTCTCCCTTGACTCTTGCGCTTGATCGCGCTCAGCGATGCGAAGTCCTGCGCGCGAGTCTTTGTTCCGCCGGAGCCGCTTGAGCTGCCGCGCCCGCTCGAGCGCCGCCTGATGACGAAGACGACCGACGGCCTACAGTGACGGGATCACATGGAAAGAGAGCCGTCCGCCTGTCGGCCCCGCCCGTCGAGCTCTAAAGGACATTCACTTGCGCGGCCAGGTACACGACCTTTGCCCATAGTCGGGCACGGAAGTAACTCCACGAGTCGAAAGACATCAACAACGGAATGTCGACTTCATCGCCGGATTGGTGCCCGGAGATGCGCACGCCGAGCGATACGATCACAGGGTTGCCAGGTTCGATATGCGTACCGACCTCGAGCGCAGAGGGAGATAGGAAACCGCTCGGCGTGACGAGATCGAGCGTCTCCGACTCGTGCTCCCAGAGCACGGCCTCGTTTCGCATCGCGTTTGCCCCGTCCAGAAGATGCGCGACCGAAAGATAAACCGCACCGCGGCTGTACGCGGAAAGCCACTGGCCGGTGACAAGAGACTCGGCGTCGTACTGAACGAACGGCTTCAGGAATACGTTCGCCGGAGCGCTCGAATCGATTACCAAGCGTAGACAAGCTTCGGCGGCACGATTTCCTTCGGCATTTCTATCATGGGCGATCGTGACCGTCAGCTCGCCTTTGTGGCGATTTGCTGCGGCCTCCGCCTTGGGGCCTGCCGTGGGTCCCTCGATCTGAGCGTCGAAGGGCGGTCCGAAGACATTCATGCCCGGATCGAGGGGCCAGAACCAATGCAGCGGGAAATCGCCGGGCTTCTTGAATACGGACATCTCGTTGGGCTCGACCAAGGCCCTGTAGGCGGCGCTCGATTCCTTCAAAGCGGAAACGACGCGCGAGTCGCTCTCCAGTTGTTTGTAGAGACCTGCAAGCCCGCGCCATCGGCGGCGATTCGCCTCGCCGAACAACTGGGCCCTCGAGACCGAGGATCGGAACGCCTCGGCGTCGTGCGTGAGCTGCGCGTCACGAAGCTGACTTGCCGAGGCGGTGAATCGGTGAACGATCGGTTGGTCGACAGGTGTGTCCATGACGTTTTCTCCTTGCTTGGGGTGCGGAAATCGTTTGTCTTCACAAGGAACTCGGTTGATCGGATCGAGCGCATCCGAAGCGCGCATCGCTGAATCATCCTTGATGGAAGTCATGGTCACACCCGGATCTGTAACTGTCATCGTACTGAGGTACACACGAGTGTTCGCCGAACGGGCCGTACCTCAACGAGGGCTACGTCTAGCGCGCCGCACCGCTCGCCAGCCGTCGTCTTACCTTTCGCCGTGCATCGCTTTCAAACGTCGTGAACATAAGGGCGAATACCGGTCTTCCTCAGGATGATCCGCGAGACGCAGCGCAACGCCGCGTCAGGCATACTCCTGTCTTACCGCCGAGCGGTTGCACGCCGTGGACGTCACGCTAGAGAAGAAAATTCGTGCCCTGCGTTCGGGCGCCGCTTACGAATCGACGGGAGAGCCGATCGAAGCGATCGAAACCCACTTCGCGTGGGTTTTCTTGAGTGCATCCCATGCCTACAAGATGAAGAAGCCGCTGCGTTGGCACGGCCTCGACTTCACGACGCTGGCTGCACGCAAGCACAGCTGCGAGGAAGAGGTGCGGCTCAACCGGAGATTGGCGCCGAGCGTCTATCTGGGCGCCGTGCCGCTGGTTTGCCGGGAAGATGGTACGCTGCACGTCGGCGGAGCGGGGCACATCGTCGATTGGCTGGTCGTAATGCGTCGATTGCCCTCGCACTTGATGCTCGATCATGCGATTGCGGCCGGGACCGCAGCGACGTTGCCGGTCGAGTCCGTGGGGGAGCTGCTGGCCGATTTCTACGAGCGGCAACCGCCGATCGATTTTTCCCCGAGCGCGTATGTGCATCGGATGACGGCGGCCATCGAGCTCGACCTCGCCGAGCTGAGCGCACCCGACTTGAACCTTCCTCGACGCTTCGTCGGCTCGGTCGCCGACGAAGCGCAGGAGGCTTGCGGGCGTGTGCGCGCCGATCTCGAGAGCCGCGCTCGAGAACGTCGCATCGTCGAAGGGCATGGTGACGTGCGTCCCGAGCACGTGTGCTTGAGCGATCCGCCTTGCATCATCGATGCGCTCGAGTTTTCGCTGGACTTGCGTACGATCGATCCCGGAGAAGAGCTCGCGTACCTGAGCATCGAATGCGAGCGTTTGGGCGATATCTCTCCCGCCGAACGCGTGCTGGATCGCTACCTGCAAGTCTCGCGCGATCCGATTCCGGAGCGGCTGATCGATTTCTATCGTTGCCGACGCGCCATGGTGCGCGCGAAGCTGGTTGCGTGGCGTCTTCGAGATCCTGCCTTACGTGAGGATCCGTCTTGGGGCGAACGCGTGCAAGCCTACCTCACGAAGGCGCATGAATACGCGGGTCGCGTCCTGGGCTAGCCGAGCTCGACAACGCTGCAATCGTGCGCGCGAAGAGCGGCGCGACCGAGCACACCCTGAGTTTGTCGGGCAGAAACGTATCGAACGGCGGTCTGATCGGAAGCGAGTCGCTCACGAGCACCGCATCGGGCCCCTCGGATTCGAACAGGCACGCGGCAGCGGGTTGGAATGCCGCATGGCTCGCGAGCGCGAGCACGCGGCGGGCGCCGGCGCGGCGCGCCGCGGTCGCAGCGCGCAGGATCGTCGTGCCCGAGGCGATCATGTCGTCGAAAATCAGCACGTCTCGCGCCGCGACCTCGCCCACGAGCGTCTCACCGGACACGACGCCTTTCGCACGGCGCTTCTCCATGAAGGCAAATCCGACGTCGCTCTGAAGACGCGCCGCGAGCGTTTCGCGGAATCGCTGCGCGCGTTTGATGCCGCCGGCGTCGGGCGATGCGACCACGACGCCGTCGCCGCTCAGCTCGTGCGCGAGTGCATCGGCAAACGTGCTCATTGCCTCGATGCGGGTCGTCGTGCAGCGAAAAGCATTGTCGAATGCGGCCTCGTTGTGAACATCGAGCACGATGACCCGATCGATTCTTACCGCTTCGAACATCGCCGCCAGGTAGCGCGTGGTCGTCGGATCGTTCGGCTGCGTGCGGCGATCCTTGCGCGCGTATGCCAAGTAGGGGAGGCACGCCGTCACTCGCGCGGCGCCGGCATCCTTCAGGCTGCCGGCGAAGAACAGCAGACGACACAGCTTGTCGTTCGCCGATGCATGCTCATCGCCGCAAAGGTTCTGGATCACGAACACGTCCTGTCCTGTCACATCCTCGAGCGCCCGCATCTTGTGCTCGCCGCCGTCGAACTCGCGCTCTTCGCTCGCTCCGAGAGACACGTTCAGGTGTCGAGCGATCTCGCGCGCGAAAGGCGCCGAATGGTTGGGGCTGAACAGCAGCATCGTGTCCTCCGAGGGCTTCGTATGTCCCGGTCATACTACAGCGACCGGCATGCTATCCATCGCTTTGGCGGGACATTTCCGCTGCCGCACGTTCGAGGAGGTCCGTGACTTCTTCATCCGTCGTTTGAGAAAAATCCGCATACCATTCGCCGACGGAGTAGAACAGGCTCGGTTGCTCCAGGCAAACGAGCTCGTCAGCTTCCCGCGCCAATATCGCACAAGCTTCCGACGATGCGACGGGGAGCGCGACTACGATTCGGTCCGCTTCGAGCTGGCGCAACGCGCGGACGGCCGCAAGCATGCTGGCACCCGTCGCTGCGCCGTCGTCCACGAGTATGACGATGCGCTTCCTGAGGCTCCAGGCCGGTCGGCCAGCGCGATACAGTCGTTCGCGACGCGTGAGCTCTGCCTGCTCGCGGGCCTCGATGCTCCGCAATGCTTCTTGGCTCACCAGAGCGGTCAGGTGTTCGTTCCACACCGTGACGCCACCCGAGGCGATTGCGCCGATGGCGAGCTCGGGATGACCTGGCGCACCGAGCTTGCGCACGATCATCACATCGAGCGGTGCCGACAGACTTCGAGCGACCTCGAAGGCAACCGGCACGCCGCCGCGCGGCAAGCCGAGGACGACGACGTCGTTTCGAGAACGAAATGTTTTCAGACGCGAGGCGAGCTCGCGTCCCGCGGCCGTTCTGTTCGCAAAGCGGCTCATAGGGTGCTTCCGCCGATCACCACGTGCGCTTCACGCGAGATTCCTATGGAGGCCGGGCCGTGTCGATACCGGGGTAACCGCAGTCGACTAGCGGGGTTAGGCGTCGACGAGCAGTCTGGCTGCCTTCTCTCGGATCGATCCCGCGGGTCCAACGACACGCATATATATGAGTAGGCCGAGGGGGAGGGTGATAAGGAACCCGGCCATCGTGCGATGGCCGGGCCGGGAAGGACTCGACTTCGGATCGTCAGCGCTCGACTGCGCCTTCGACCTTCACGTCGCCGGGATTCTCCAGCACCCGCATGACGACTCGTCGATTGGCGGCGCGTCCTTCCGCCGTCGTGTTGTCCGCGATGGGTTGCGATTCGCCGTAGCC
>JAAYXG010000127.1 GCA_012516015.1 Lysobacteraceae bacterium
ACGCGAGCATCAGATTGCCGATCGCGATGAGGATGCCGCCGTGCCATACGGCGCGGCGCGCGCCGATCAATCGGTCGGCGATCCAACCGCCGGGCAAACACAAGATGTACGAAGCGGAGATATAAAGACCGTAGATCGCATTCGCCGTGCGATCGTCCAAACCGAAGCCGCCGCGCGTCGCGTCCGCAAGGAACAGCACGAGCAGCGCGCGCATGCCGTAATACGTGAAACGCTCCCACATCTCCGTGAAGAAGAGCGTCATCAAACCGCGTGGGTGACCGAACACTTGGGGGCCTTGCGTCGAATCGTGCGCGGCTGGGCTGCTCATTCGCGGATTTGCTCCACCCTGTGGGCACACTCGGCTTCACGGTGTGCCGTGCGTATGTTTGTAGGACGACAGAGATGTCGCGACCGCGAGTCTCCATCATCTACGCGCAGATGAGCAAGGCTAAGAGAGTGTATACAGTTGGGCCTCCCTGCGACCGTTCTCACTTGGATCTCGTCTTCAACACGGGAGGCGGTAAAGACGGGACATCTCTGGCCTAACTTAGCGCGGCCTTCTCGGCGCGCTGCTTTACCAGCACGCGAGACAGCACGATGCCGATCTCGTACAAGAGATACATCGGGATGGCCATGAACGATTGCGAGATGGCATCGGGCGGCGTCAGGAACGCCGCGATGACGAAGATGCCCAGTAGGACGTAGCCGCGATTCTTCGTCATCTTCTCGACTTGTACGATGCCCGTGGCCGCCATCAGCACGGTCGCAACGGGGATTTCGAGGGCGACACCGAACGCAAAGAAGAGGAGCAAGACGAAGTTCAGGTAATTCCCCATGTCCGTCATCATCAATACGCCTTCAGGCGCCGTCGAAGCCAAGAACGCGAACATGAGAGGGAATACGACGAAGTACGCAAAAGCGGTTCCCGCATAGAAGAGCACGATGCTCGAGAGCACGAGCGGAATCGCAAAGCGCTTTTCGTTCTTGTACAGCCCCGGGGCGACGAACGCCCACGCTTGATACAAGACGTACGGCATCGCCAAGAACACCGCGGCCATGAACGCGAGCTTGAGCGGCACCAAGACGGGCGCGACCGGGCTCGTCGCGATCATCTGAGAGCCTTGCGGCAACCGCTCGAGCAGCGGCAAAGCGACGAGCGTGAACAGCTGGTCCTGGAAGATCGCGCAAGGGACGAACAGGATAACGACTGCGATTACCGCGCGCAGCAACCGCTCGCGCAGCTCCACCAAATGGGAGATCAGCGAGCCTTCTGCGAGTTGTTCACGTTCATCTCCGCTCATTGCGCCGCTTTCGTCGTGCTCGCATCCGAGGGATTGTGTTCTGCTTGGGCGTGTTCGTGGCCGGTCGGTGCCGGCTCGTTCGGCGAGGCCGCTTTCGGGGCGCCATCGACATCGGTGGCTGCCTCCGGCGGCGTCGGCGCATCAGGAGGCGTGCTTGCGGACGGCGAGCTCGAGCCATGGGTTTGCTTGGAACGAGCGAGCTCTTCGAGCGTGACCTCGTGCTCGAGTTGCGTGCGCAGTTGTCGCGCCATGGCGCGCGCCCGCCCGGTCCATCGCCCGATCTTCTCGGCGAGTCCCGGCAGCTTCTCCGGTCCGAGTACGAGAAGCGCGAGACCCAGGATCAGGACGATCTCGGTGAAGCCGACCTCGAACATGCAACTTGAGCGTTAGACGCTCGAGGACTTGTTGCCGGTCTTGCTCGAAGACTCGGTATCGAAGTCGGCGTCCTTCTCTTCGAGTCTCTTGTTCTCTTCGTCCTCGCCTTCGCTCATCGCTTTTCGAAAGCCTTTCACGGCGCTGCCCAAGTCCGTGCCGATCGTGCGCAAGCGCTTCGCACCGAAGATCAGCAGCGCGATCGCTAGGATGATCAGCAGCTCTTTGAATCCGATACCCATGCAGTTCTCCCGCTCGTAAGCCGCCGGATAATACGCCAATTGGAGAAGGGCTTCCCGGCTACCGCGGTGCGTGCCGGTTTGTCGCGTCGGGCCGTTACGGCGTGTCGTCCGAATGACGAGGGGGTTTCGCCTGCAACCAGAACGTGACCGGCCCATCGTTCGTCAATGAGACCTTCATGTCCGCACCGAATTCCCCAGTCTCGACTCGAGGATGTGCCTCTCTCGCGATCGCGACGAGGTACTCGAAAAGGCGCCGACCCTCCTCGGGTGTGGCAGCGGGACTGAAGCCCGGACGAGTTCCCTTCGTCGTGTCGGCGGCCAACGTGAACTGCGAAACAAGCATCAGCCCGCCGCCGACGTCCCTCAGGCTGCGATTCATCCTGCCGAAATCGTCGGGAAACACGCGATAGCTCAAGAGCCGCTCGAGCAGGCGGTCCGCTTGCGCCTCCGTATCGTCACGCTCGACCGCAACGAGGACGAGCAGTCCACGCTCGATGGCACCAACGAGGCGATCCTCGACCACGACGCGGGCTTCTGAAACGCGTTGTAACAATCCGATCATCGGTCAGTCGTTCAGCCAAGCGGGCATCGGCGACAAGCGAGCTCGAGATTCCCACACAGGGGCCAAAATTTCTCATTGGTGTGGCGAGTTATCCCACACCTCGCCCCTGCGCGTGTGATGCGCACGATCGAGCTCTGCATACATTGCATTCTTGGAGAAAAGTGGGAAATTGGTGGACAAGTACCGCTTCCAATCTAACGGAGGTGGGTCGTAGACCTATGAATCCCGCGAGACCAGCCCGGCCGCGCAACCTACCTCCTCGTCAGCGATTTTGCCTTCTGCTCCGCTTCTTGAGCCTCGATATTCTTCCCCCGGGCGCGATAGGTGTCCGCAACGAGCTGCCACGCGCGGGCTTGTGTCGCGGGTGCCTGGACGGACAGAGAGATCGCCTTGCGCGCCATGTTCTCTGCTTGGACGAAGTTGCCCTCGGCCTGACGGACTTTCGCCAATTCGATCCACAGCAGAGGGTTGTCGGGTTCGATCCTGAGGGCGCGCTCGATCGAACCGGCGGCGACCGCGTAGTTCTTGGAGGCGAGCTGGATGTGCGCCTGATCGACGAGGGCGCGCGAGGCCGGACCAAGCACGGGCTCTCGACTGGCCGGCTCTGGCAGCGGTTCGGGCGGCTCCACCGTCGTCGGCGGAGAGCCGGGTCGAGTTTCTACCGGAGGCTGCGGTTCCTCCGAGGGCGTCGGCGCACGCGGCGCTTCGTACGGCCGTGGTGCCGCACAGGCGCCGAGCATGGCCATCGCAAGCACGATTCCGATCCGCTTGTACATCACTCGTCGCTCGTCTCCGGTTCTCGTTGATCTTCGTATCAGCGCACGATACCGCGCCACCATTGCCGCGCTCGCTCGCCGATCGAGTCGAAGACACCGACCTCGCAGCCGTCCGCGGGCGGTAACTCTACGTCGAGCGGCAGCGGGACGCGAATGATGTCCTCGCCGCAGCCCGGTCTCGCCTCGAGGCCGGTTCGAAATTCGATCCATTTTTCTTCGAGCCCCTCGGGCAGGGACGCACTCAAAGACGCGGTTTCGAGCGATCGCATCACGCGCGCCCACACGGCCAGGGAACCCGACGAGCCCGTCAGGCCGGTCGGCGTGTTGTCGTCGTGGCCGATCCAAACGACCGCAAGATGGCTGCCCGAGAAGCCGGCGAACCAACTGTCGCGATAGTCGGAAGAGGTTCCCGATTTTCCGGCGACGACGAGGCCGCTCGGCAGGTACGCGCGGGCACCTCGGCCGGTGCCATGCTCCATCACCTGCACGAGCATCTGATTGAGCTGATACACCGCAGTCGGATCCGCAACCGGGGTGACCTCGAGGCCGAAGGCTTTGAGCGGCTTGCCTTCGGCATCGAGCACGGCGCGCACGGCACGCAAGCGTGTGTCGAAGCCGCCATTTGCAAAAGCGTTGTAGAGCTGTGCGACTTCGAATGGCGAAACATCGAGCGCACCGAGCAGCACCGACGGCAATTGCGGCACCTCACGTTCGAGACCGAGCTTCTGGAACTCTTGCGTCACGTTGGGTAAGCCGATCTCGAGCCCCAAACGTACTGTCGCGAGATTGAGCGATTGCGAGAGCGCGCGCACGAGCGGCACCGGACCGTAATACTCATGAGAAATATTCTGCGGACGCCAGACTTGTCTGTTGGAAAGCTTCACCTCCACCGGCCCGTCCTCGACGATCGATGCGGCGTGATAGCGTCCAGACTCGAGCGCGGCCAGATAGATGACCGGCTTCACGAGCGATCCGATCGATCGCTTGGCATCGAGTGCGCGGTTGAACCCTTCGAAGCCTGCGTCGCGGCCGCCGACGACCGCGATCACTTCGCCGTTCTGCGGTCGCGTGATCACGACCACTCCCTCGAGCGGCTTCTTCTGCTTGCGCGCCTTCTCCAAGCGCTCGAGCTCCTGCGTGAGGGCTTTCTCCGCCTCGCGCTGCGCATAAGGATCCAACGTCGAAAAGATCCTGAGTCCGGCTTCGGTCAAGTCTTCATCGCGGTAGTCTCGCCGTAGCGTGCGACGCACGAGATCGAGAAAGGCGGGATAGTAGCCGCCGGCCTGCGTCTTCGAGCTGACGATGCCGAGCGGACGTTCCATGGCGCGTTCCGCGGCATCACGATCGACGACGCCGTGCTCGGCCATGAGCTCGAGCACGAGATCGCGTCGTGCGCGGGCTCGCTTGGGATGGCGCCGCGGATCGTAGTACGACGGTCCGCGCACGATCGCGACCAGCAGCGCCACCTCATGGAGCTGCAGCTCCGCCGCGGGCTTCCCGAAGTAGAACTGACTCGCAAGACCGAAGCCGTGAATGGCGCGCCGGCCATCCTGGCCGAGATAGATCTCGTTGATATAGGCATTCATGAGGTCCTGCTTGTCGAAATGAATCTCGAGCAGAACCGCCATCATCGCCTCTTCGATCTTTCGTGCGAACGTGCGGCGGCTATCGAGGAAATAGCTCTTCACGAGCTGCTGAGTGAGTGTCGAGCCTCCCTGCTGAATCTCGCCGGCGCGCAAGTTCACGAGGGCCGCACGCACGATCGCGCCCAAATCGACGCCGTGATGCGAATAGAACTTGCGGTCTTCGACGACCTTCAAGGCGGCCGGCAGCAGGCGTGGCACTTCATCCGGCCTAACGACGACTCGGTCCTCGCCGTGGATCGGAAAAATGCTGCCGATCAGAAGCGGATCGAGCCTGAAAATGGGCACGTCCTCGCCGCGCCCGTTGCGCATGCTTTGGATGCCGCGCGCCGGGGCGGAGATCGTGAGCTTCTGCGGCTCCTGCAGCGCATCCCAAAAGCGGAAGCGTCGATTGATGAGCTCGATCTGCGCGCCGCGACGCCGATACGTCCCAGGATCCTTGAGCTCTTGCACGCGACGATAACCGAGCCGCTGCAGCTCCTGTTCGATGGCATCCGCACTGAGCGTGCTGCCGATATAGAGCTCGGTCGGTTCGGCGTATACCTGCGCGGGTAGGGTCCAACGGCGGCCTTCGAACTGCGTGGTAATCGTTCGATCGAGATGGAAGATCCAAACGAGCAGCGCGAGCAGGCCTGCGCCGAAGACGAGCGCGAGCCCACTCCAAATCTGTCTTCGATACTTCTTGAGTCTTTTCGAGATTCGCATTCGTGAAACGAGCTACTCGAGCCGCCAGTTGACGGTCGAGATGTCTTTCTTGCCGTCAACTGCCAACCGTCAACCCGCCAAGTAAAGTGCCGTTGATCACGGCCGCGCGCGCTAGCGCTATTTTCTCCAGAACGTTCTCGACACGAGCACGAGCAGCGGGAAAACCTCCAA
>JAAYXG010000128.1 GCA_012516015.1 Lysobacteraceae bacterium
CTCATCCACTACACGCTCACCGACGATCAAGGCAAGACGATCGACAGTTCCGCAGGCGGCGAACCGCTCGCGTATCTGCATGGCAACGGCAACTTGATCCCTGGCCTCGAGCGCGCGCTCGAAGGCAAAGCGACGGGCGATTCGGTGAGCGTCAAGCTCGCGCCCGCGGAAGGGTACGGCGAGTACGACAAGGCGCTCGTGCAGCAGATTCCGCGTCGTGCCCTCAAGGGCATTGGCGATGTCTACGTCGGCATGCAGCTCCAAGCCCAATCGGATCAGGGCACGCGCGCGGTCACCGTCACGCACGTCGCCGGCGACATGGTCACGATCGACGGCAACCATCCGCTCGCGGGTCAACAACTCAATTTCGACGTGACGATCGAAGGCGTGCGCGCCGCGACGGAAGATGAGCTCGCGCATGGCCACGTGCACGGTCCTGGCGGGCATCACCACGGTTGATCTTGGCGCGCGCACCGTCCGCGTGCGCGCGTCCAGCGCTCTGCACCGCGGCTGACGTTTTCAGATCGTCGAACGAGCTTCTCGGAACGAGATCCCCCCGGACCATCCGTGGTTCGGTACTCGATTTCCGACATTCAACTGAAACCGTTTCTCCGTAGAATCGTCCGCGCGCGAGCGAAGGCGCTCGTGCGCTCTGGAGCATCAGAGCGTCATGCGGCACCGCCGCGAGCGAGTTGGCACGCGCTGTGCTTAGTTCCTACAAGGATTCGATTGGTCGAGGAGAGAGTTGATGGACGTAACACCAGGCGCGCCTGCAAAGCGCTCGCGCGCGAAGACGAACGGGGCTACGGCAGAGAAAGCTGCGAAAGCGACGACGGGCAAGAAGCCGCGTGCCCGCAAGCCGCGCGCGGAAGCACGCGTCGAAACGCTTCCGGCTGCATCCGCGGCGGGAGCCGTGACTCCAACGCCGAGTGCCGACGAGCTGCGAGGTATGATCGCAACGGCAGCCTACTATCTCGCGGCAGAGCGCAACTTCTCGCCTGGTCATGAGCTCGACGATTGGCTCGAAGCGGAGCGGCGCATTCACGCGACGCTCTTCGGCTAAAGGCAGGGTCCGCTATTTCGCCAGGCTCTAGACCGTAGGCTGTTTGCCGCAGGTTGAAGCACGCGACGCCGCTCGTGACTTTAGCTATCCCACCGCATTTGCTGCCCGCATCGAATTCGTGAGTAAACCGCGCTGCATGGCGCGGTTGACCGCGCACAGCACCGCATCCAACGACGCCGTCACGATGTTCCCGTGAATGCCGATGCCGAATAGCGTCGCACGAGCGGGCGTCGTGATCTCGACGAACGCGACCGCGCGTGCGCCGCTACCCGAGCTGATCGAATGTTCTTCGTAAGAAAGCACGTCGATCGGCAGACCCATCGCATCGATGAGCGCATCGATCGGGCCGTTACCCTCACCCTTCAGTATCAGGCCCTGTCCGTTGTAGCGCGCCTTCAGCGAGAGATGCTCGCGCCCGCGGGCATCGCGCGTGAGTTGGTGGCCGACATACACATAAGGGCCGACTCGAGAGAGGTATTCTTTCTGCAGCAACTCCCAGAGTTGCTCGGAGGAAAGCTCTTTGCCCGTCGTATCGGTCACCGCTTGTACGACTTGACTGAACTCGATCTGCAGCCGGCGGGGTAGATGGAGGTCGTAGTCGCGCTCGAGGAGATAGGCGATTCCGCCCTTGCCGGATTGGCTGTTCACTCGAATGATCGATTCGTACGTGCGGCCCACGTCGCGAGGATCGATCGGCAGATACGGCACTTCCCACAGGTCACCTTCGCGCCGCGCCGCGAGCCCTTTCTTGATCGCATCCTGGTGCGAGCCCGAGAACGCGGTGAAGACCAGATCGCCGACGTAGGGATGCCGCGGGTGGATCGGGAGCTGATTGCAATGCTCCACTGTGCGAGCCGCTTCGTTGATGTTCGAGAAATCGAGACCGGGATGGATGCCCTGGGTATAGAGATTGAGTGCGAGCGTCACGATATCCACGTTCCCCGTCCGCTCGCCGTTGCCGAACAGCGTGCCCTCGACGCGATCGGCGCCGGCCATCATTGCGAGCTCGGCCGCCGCCACCGCGGTGCCGCGATCGTTGTGCGGATGCACCGAGAGCACGATCGAATCGCGCTTCGATACATGGCGCCCGAACCACTCGATCTGGTCGGCGTAGACGTTCGGCGTCGCCATTTCGACCGTTGCGGGCAGATTGATGATCGTCTTGTGCGACGGCGTCGGCTTCCATACCTCGTTCACGGCATCGCAGATCTCGACCGCAAAATCGAGCTCGGTTCCGGTGAAGCTCTCGGGGCTGTACTCGAACGTCCACTGCGTTTCCGATTGGCGAGCGGCGTGCTCGGCGACGCATTGCGCACCGCGTACCGCGATATCGACGATCCCAGCGCGATCCAAACCGAAAACGACGCGCCGCTGCAGCGTGGAGGTCGAGTTGTACAGATGCACGATCGCCCGCGGCGCGCCTCGCAGTGCTTCGAACGTCCGCGCGATCAGCTCGCTGCGCGCTTGGGTGAGCACTTGAATGGTGACGTCATCGGGAATGAGATTGCGCTCGATCAATTCGCGCACGAAGTCGAAGTCGGTTTGCGAAGCGGCCGGGAATCCGACTTCGATCTCCTTGAAACCGCTCTTCACGAGCAGATCGAACATGCGCCGCTTACGCGACGCGTCCATCGGTTCGATGAGCGCCTGATTGCCGTCGCGCAGGTCGACGCTGCACCACACGGGCGGCGCACTGATCACTTTGTCCGGCCACGTGCGATCGGGAATCGCGATCGGGGCAAACGCGCGGTATTTCTCTGAGGGCACCTTCAACATCTGACGAACCTCTGCCGCCTACGGCGCAGCAATGCATTCGAATCCGGTTGTACCGGGAACTAAAAGGGAACGATTTTGGGAGCGGCCGCCACTTGCGTGGCGTGGAGGAGAGTGTTGCGCCTAGCGGCGCAGGTGCAGGCGCGCACGCAGCAGCTCGCTGCCGCGAAGGGGCAGGGCGAACAATTGCTGGATCGTACGCATGGGCTGAATCTAACAGCAGCGGACGGCGGAAGGCAACTGTATACCCGTCAGAGTGACGAATTGGCGGCTGGAGTGAGTGGCTGCACGGCGCCGGTCAGGGCTCTGCTCGAAAGACGCCCGCCCAATTGCGCGACGTGTCGCCGAAGACGAGGAAATGGGGGTTCAGTACGTCTGCTTTGGTGTTGTAACGGAGGGGCGTGCCGTCGAGCGCCACGACTGTGCCGCCGGCGGCTTCGACGATCGCCTGTGCTGCCGCCGTGTCCCATTCGCTCGTCGGCCCGAAACGCGGATATAGGTCGGCACTACCTTCGGCGACCAGACAAAACTTGATCGA
>JAAYXG010000129.1 GCA_012516015.1 Lysobacteraceae bacterium
TACTTCGGCGGTACCGGATACGAGCCCGAAGGCGAGGTGACCCGCGAAGGTGGCGGCGATGTCGACGGTCCGCTGCGCGAAGAGTTTCTGAGGGCGCTTGCAGCGGCCGATCGTGCGAATAACGCCGTGCTGCAAGAACGCGACGGTCGCTGGGTGGTGCAAGGAGATCCGACGGAAGGCGCGTTGATCGTCGCTGCGCGCAAAGCGGGCTTCGACGACGAAGTGTTGAACAGTCGTTTCGAGCGGATCGCCGAGGTGCCGTTCTCATCGGAGCGCAAGCTCATGAGCACCGTGCATCGCGACGCGAGACGTGAGCACGTGCTGCTTGCATTCACGAAGGGAGCGCCCGATGTGCTCCTCGCCCGCTGCTCGCAGGAACAGGTCGGCGGCGAGCAACGCCCGCTCACTGAAGAGCGACGGGCGGAAATTCTCGAAACGAACGAGCGTCTTGCGGCCGCGGGATTACGGACGTTGGGCGTAGCGCAGCGCTCGATACCCCGAGATGCGTTCAGTCGCGAGCGCGTCGATGAGCACCTCGAGGAAGATCTCGTCTTTCTCGGATTGCTCGGCATGATGGATCCGCCGCGAGCGGAAGCGGCGGAGGCGGTTGCGAAATCCAAGCGCGCGGGAATTCGTCCCTTGATGATTACCGGGGATCATCCCATCACGGCGCAAGTTGTCGCCGCCGAGCTCGGTATCGCGGATGACGGTCGGGTCGCGACAGGGGCGCAGATCGAGAAGGCGTCGGAGGAGGCGCTCGCCGAGCTCGTCCGCGACACGTCGGTCTATGCGCGCGTGAATCCGAAGCACAAGCTGCGCATCGTGAGCGCCTTGCAGAAGCACGGCGCGATCGTCGCGATGACCGGCGACGGCGTCAACGATGCGCCCGCGCTCAAATCGGCGGACATCGGCGTGGCGATGGGCATCGCCGGAACCGACGTGTCCAAGGAAGCCTCCGACATCGTCTTGGCGGACGACAACTTCGCGACGATCGTCGCAGCCGTCGAGGAAGGTCGGGCGATTTTCGACAACATACGCAAGTTTCTGCGCTATCTGTTGTCTTGCAATATCGGCGAAGTGCTCGCGATGTTCCTCGGCGTGCTGTTCGCCGACTTGATCGGCCTTGCAGCCGGCGAAAACGGCATCGCGCTGCCGCTGCTCGCGACGCAGATCTTGTGGATCAATCTCGTGACGGATGGCGCGCCCGCGCTCGGGCTCGGCGTCGATCCGGCGGATCCCGATGTCATGAATAGGCCGCCGCGCCCGCGAGGCGAACGCGTCATCACCGCGCGCATGTGGAGAGGCATTTTTTTCGTCGGAACGATCATGGCCGTCGGTACCGTGCTCGTGCTCGATGCGAGCTTGCCGGGAGGCTTGATCGAGGGATCGGGCGATATCCGCTATGCGCAGACGATGGCGTTCACGACGATCGTATTCTGCTCGATGTTCAACGTGTTCAATTCGCGATCCGACGACAAGAGCGCGTTCGTGGGCCTGTTCTCGAATCGCTGGCTATGGAGCGGCATTCTCCTATCTCTCGCGCTGCAAGCCGCCGTCATCTATGTGCCGTTCCTGCAGGCAGCCTTCTCGACGACTCCGCTCAGCTTGCAGGACTGGATCGTAACGGCTGCGGTGGGCAGCTCCGTTCTCTGGCTACGGGAGCTCGAAAAGCTCGTTGCGAGACTCGGGTTACGCAAGGCCGCAGGTACGCAAGCGAGCGCAGCCGGAGCGCGATGATCGGGACCGGGGCACGTGACGAGAGACTGGTGTCCCTTCCGACCCGCGAATCGCGAGTCACGAATCCATGCTTATCGACAGCGCCGCCCATTATGCGCATCCTATCGATGTTCCAGCTGCCCGTTGCTCGGAGCCGCTCATGATTTGGTCGACACAAAAAGAACAGGATCGCGATCGCACCGCTCAGAGAGTGCCGTCGTCGAATGGACGGACGGACAAGGCTCAAGAATCCGGGCGTGCGCCGCAGATGCCGCCGCGATCGACTTGGCTGACGTTCCTCGCCATCCTCGCGCTCAACTACTTCTTGATGCGCATGCTGTTTCCGGCACCGGACGAAGCGATCACGATTCCGTATACGGTGTTCAAGCAGCAGGTCGAACAGGGAAATGTAGAAGCGATCTATAGCCAGGGAGCGAGCATCGAAGGGCGATTCATCGAGCCTGTGACCTGGCCCCCCGAGGAAAAACTGGAGGAAGCGCGCCAGGAACAGGAGGAAAGGCCGCAACCGCCGTTGCTCGCGTCGGCGCCGGAGCCA
>JAAYXG010000130.1 GCA_012516015.1 Lysobacteraceae bacterium
CGTGCCGTACCGTACGGCGCATTCATGACATCGTACATCCCGCCGATCGCGACCTCCCAGGCTTCAGGGTCTTTCGCCTTCGCGGAGGGCAACGCCACCGGCGGGAGCTCTCTGATTTCGCCGGTTTGCGCGCTGCGAATCGCGCGGACGAGGCGGGGCTTGAACCGTTTGCCATGCATTGCAAGCGTTGCCGTCGCGTGAGCGAGCTGCAGCGGCGTCGCCGTCATGTACCCTTGACCGATTCCGACGCTGATCGTATCGCCCGGATACCACATCTTGGCTTCGGGCCGCTTGAACGCTCTGCGTTTCCACTCCGTCGACGGCAAGATCCCTTCGCGCTCTCCGCCGATGTCGATGCCCGTCTGCTGCCCGAGACCGAACTGATACAGGTAATCATGGATGCGGTCGATGCCCATGAGATTCGCGATATCGTAGAAGTACACGTCGCAAGACGTCGCGAGCGCCTTACGCATGTCGACCGAGCCGTGGCCGCCTGGCCGCCAATCGCGCCAGGGCCGGCGCACGTTCGGCATGCGCCATTGGCCGCGGCAGAAGCGGGTCTCGGAGGGAAGGACGATGCCGTATTCGAGCGCGGCGAGCGCCATCAGCGGCTTCACGGTCGAGCCGGGCGGATAGACGCCGCGCAGCGCGCGGTCGTACATGGGGCGATTCGGATCTTCCGTGAGCGCGAGATACTCCGAACGCGTGAGGCCGCGCGCGAAGAGGTTCGGATCGAAGCCCGGCGTGCTGACGAAGGCGATGATGTCTCCGTTCGCCGGATCGATTGCGACGGCGGCGGCTCGCTGTCCGCGCAGCGCTTCCTCCGCAGCTTGTTGCACGCGTTGATCGATCGTGAGGTAAAGGTCGTTGCCCGCGAGCGGCTCATGCCGCTCGAGTGCGGCGGCCTCGGTCCCGATGCGCTCGACGCTTCGGCCCTGCGCATTGACGAGCAGCTGCTGATAGCCCGTGCGCCCGTGCAGCTCGGCTTCGTAGGCGCGTTCGATGCCGGTCTTGCCCGTCAAAGTCGTGCCCGCGTACTTCTCGATGTCGAGTCGCTTCTTGTCGTCTTCGCTGATCGCGCCGACATAGCCGATCGCGTGCACGCCGGTGTTGCCGAGCGGGTAGTAGCGGGTCAAGCGCGGCCGGATCTCGACGCCGGGGAACTGGTGTCGACGCGCCGCAAACCTCGCGAGCTCTTCCTCAGTCAATTGCAGCTTTACCGGCACGGCATCGAAGCTGCGTCGCGTACCGATATCTTTCTTGATCGTCGGAATATCCGCGCGTTCGATCAAGCCGAGCTCTGCAAGCCCGTTCAGCGTCTCATCGACGTTGCCTACTTGCTCGCGTGTGAGCTCGAGCTGATACGACGGCGCGTTCGTCGCGAGCGGCAAGCCGTTGCGATCGAGAATCAGGCCGCGATTGGGCGGAATGGGCTCGATCCGGATTCGATTGCCTTGGCTGAGCTCCACGAAATGATCGTACTGCACGACCTGCAGCCACACGAGCCGCGTCAGCACGGCCCCGAGCGCGAGCACCATGATCACGGCAGCCGCGATCGCTCGCTGCTCGAAGAGCCGCTTCTCGGCATGGTGATCTTTAATGCGAACGGGGGGCATTTCTGAAGAGGGCTATCGGGCTCTGGGCTCTGGGCGCTGGGCTCTGGCCAGAATGCGCATGTTTGAGACCGCTGAGCTTTGGTCGGAATGTTCGGTGCTTGAAGTTAGGAGCATGAATTATTTCGCGATGTATGCAGAAGAAGCCGGTCTCTTTATCTGGCCAGAGCCCAGCGCCCAGCGCCCAGAGCCTAGCGGCTGCGCCGATTCCAGGTATCCAACACCGCCACGAGCACCGGCCACAGCAGCGTGCTCGTGAGCACGGGAAGCCAGCGTGTCCAAGCCGTGATCGCCGGGCCGATGATGCCGTCGATCCAGAATACGAGGAATTCGTACAGCGCGAGCAGCATCAGCACGGTAAGGGTCTGGTGCCAGATCGGAAAAACGCGCATGCGGAGCTGAAACTTGTGCGTGAGAAACGCGACGAGCAGGAACGCGAGCGCGTGTTGGCCAAGGATCGGCCCGGTCAGCACGTCGACTGCGAGCCCGCAAATCCACGCAAATGTGAGGCCGGCGATGCGCGGTGCGCTCAGCGACCAGTAGATCACGAGGAGCAGCAGCAACTCGGGGCGCGCTTTCTCGACGGAGTCGGGCAACTCCACGATCGTGAACATGAGTGCCAGCACGACCGTGAGCGTCACTCGCAGCGAGTTGATACGTGCATCACTGACGGCCATCTTGATTCGGCGATCGTTAGATCGCTCGCTCCTTAGCTTTCTGGGACATACGTCATTTCGGTTCGATCACGCTCATCATCCGATCTCTGACCCTCGTGTGCGCATCAGTTCGGCTGTTCGGCATCCGACGTTCCCTGATTCTGCCCGAGATCCTCGGTTCTCTGGCTCGACACGCCTTCGCCGACAGGGGAGTCCGCGGTGCGCTCCGGCACTTCGGGCCAGAGCAGCAGCACTTCTCGATCGCGATCGAGCAAGGCGAGCGGCTTCGCCTCGACGGTTGCGAAAGTGTCAGTCGGGTTGCGCTCGACCTTCGTGATCGTCGCGACGGGATACCCCGCGGGAAAGATGCCGTCGAGACCGGACGACACGAGCAGATCACCGACCCTGATGTCCGACTCGGACGTCATGAACGGCAAGCTGAGACTTCCCAGCTTACCCGTGCCCATCGCGATGGAGCGGATGCCGTTGCGATTGACCTGAACCGGCGTCGCATGCTCCGCATCGGTGATCAGGATGACTTGCGAGCTGAACAAGTCGAGTCGCATCACCTGACCCACGATGCCGAACGCGTCGATCACCGGCTGGCCTTCGAACACGCCGTCGCTCGCGCCCTTGTTGATCCGCAAGCGGTGTCGAAACGCATCCACCGAGACGTTCATGATCTCGGCGATCAGCGTGCGCTCGCCGATGCCCTGCGAGGCGTTGCGCAGCTCGCGCAGTCGCCGATTCTCTTCCACGAGCGACTCGTACTCGAGCAGCTTGATGCGCGCCACGCGCAAGGCTTCGGAGAGCTCCGCGTTTTCCTCGCGCAAACGCGCTCGGTCTGCGAAGCTGCCGGTCAGCCAATTCCATGCCGAATGCGGCGCATCGACGATCGCGTTCAGAGGATGGAGCGCCGCGCCCATCCACATTCTGGCCGTGTCGAGATAATTGCCCCGTTGATCCAACACCATCGCCGCGATGGAGATCACGGCGAGAAAGAAAAAGCGCGCTCCGAGCGGCGGGCCTCGGCCGATGATCGGGCGGGTGTCGGCGCTTAACGTGACCATTGACTCGAAGTTAGCTCAATCTGCCGCGCGAGGTTATTTCGCCTCCCTGCGTTGTCGCGATCCGTCGTTCCCTAGAATCCGAAGTGCGCGGCGCCTGTCACTCTGGATCAGGATCCAGGTGCACGACGGCCGGCGCGCCCGTGTAGAAGCCTTGCTGACGCGAACGGGGACGCCAGCTCTCGAGCGAGGCTACTCCAGATTGAAGAGCGCGGGACCGTGCTCGTCGATCAGCTCGAGCATGCGGCCGCCGCCGCGCGCGACGCAGGTGAGCGGGTCTTCGGACACCACGACGGGCAGGCCCGTTTCTTCCATCAACAGCTTATCTATGTCCCGAAGGAGGGCACCGCCGCCGGTCAGCACGATGCCGCGCTCGGCGACGTCCGCGCCGAGCTCCGGTGGCGTCTGCTCGAGCGCGACTTTCACCGCACCGACGATGCCGGCAAGCGGCTCTTGCAAGGCTTCGAGGATCTCGTTCGAGTTCAGCGTAAAACTGCGCGGCACGCCTTCGGACAGGTTGCGACCTTTGACGGAAATCTCGTTCACCTGTTGACCGGGGTACGCTGAGCCAATCTCGATCTTGATTTTCTCGGACGTCGATTCGCCGATGAGGATGCCGTAGTTGCGGCGGACGTAGTTGATGATCGCATCGTCGAAACGATCGCCGCCGATACGCACCGATGAGGCGTAGACGATGCCGTTCAACGAGATCACCGCGACCTCGGATGTGCCGCCGCCGATGTCGAGCACCATGGAGCCGCGCGCTTCGTGGACCGGCAGCCCCGCACCGACGGCGGCAGCCATCGGCTCTTCGATGAGCCGGACCCAGCGCGCCCCGGCGCCTTCCGCCGACTCTTGAATCGCCCGGCGTTCGACCTGAGTCGATCCGTAAGGAACGCAGATGAGCACTCGCGGGCTTGGACGCATCAGCCGATTGCCGTGTACTTTCTCGATGAAGTACTGCAGCATCTTCTCGGTAACGGTGAAGTCGGCGATCACGCCGTCCTTCATTGGGCGGATCGCGGTGATATGGCCGGGCGTGCGGCCGAGCATGTTCTTCGCTTCCTGACCGACCGCCTCGATTTTCTTACCGGCGCGTCCGGGCTCCTCGCGAATCGCGACGACGGAAGGCTCGTTGAGCACGATCCCTTTGCCGCGTACATAGATAAGTGTGTTGGCGGTGCCCAGGTCGATCGACAGGTCGTTCGAAAAATACCCGCGAAGATTCTTGAACATGATTGTTATGAAGAGCGAACGACGGGGGGCAAAAAAAGTGGCGGTACTCTAGCAACGGGTAGGACTTTGCACAAGCGGAGGTGTATGATTACGCGCGCTTTTTTCCGGCTTTTTTCCAGGCTTTGGCGCCTTCAACACATGGATCCAATCGCATGAGTCTCACCCGTCAGGACGTCGAGAACATCGCGCTGCTCGCACGCCTTTCCATCAGCGAGGCGGAGCTGCCAGTCTATGTCGACAGCCTCTCGAAGATATTGAGCTTCGTCGAGCAGTTGAACGGCGCCGATACCGGGCACGTGGAGCCGATGGCGCATCCGCTCGCCGATCAAGTGCAGCGGTTGCGCGACGATGTCGTGCTCGAGGAAGACAGGCGCGAGAAGTACCAGCGCAATGCTCCCCGCGTCGAGGCGGGCCTGTATCTTGTGCCGAAGGTCATCGAATGAGTGCCAGGTGCGCGCGGGTCGCGGCCTCAGTCGAAAGCTGAATTTGCTCCTGCCATTCTCGTAGATCCCGGTCCACTCATTCGTTCACGACCGTTCACGACGAACAGATTCATCCCATGACCGAACTGCATCACCATACGTTGGCCGAGCTCGCTGCAGGTCTGCGCGCGCGCCGATTTTCGAGCGTGGAGCTCGTGACGCACTTTTTGGCGCGCATCGAGCGCTCGAATCCCGAGCTCAACGCATTCATCACCGTGACGGCCGAAGAGGCGCTGCGGGCCGCGGAGGCCGCCGACAAGCGGCTCGCGGCGGGCGAGGGCGGTCCGCTGGTCGGCGTACCGATCGCGCACAAGGATATCTTCTGTACTGACGGCGTCTTGACCACGTGCGGCTCTCGCATGCTGTCGAATTTCGTTTCTCCCTACGACGCTACCGTGGTCGAGCGTCTCGCGCGAGCCGGCGTCGTCACGCTCGGCAAGGCGAACATGGACGAGTTTGCGATGGGCTCTTCGAACGAGACGAGCTGGTACGGTCCGGTGAAGAATCCGTGGGATCCGAAGAAGGTGCCGGGCGGTTCTTCGGGCGGATCCGCGGCGGCCGTCGCGGCACGCCTTGCTCCGGCTGCGACAGGGACGGACACCGGCGGCTCGATCCTCCAGCCGGCGGCGCTCACGGGCCTCACCGGACTCAAGCCGACGTACGGGCGTGTCTCCCGGTACGGCATGATCGCGTTCGCTTCCAGCCTCGATCAGGCCGGAACGCTCACCTACACGGCGGAAGATGCGGCGTTGCTGCTCGGCGCAATGGCCGGTTTCGATGAACGGGATTCGACGAGCGTCGATACGCCCGTGCCGGATTACGCCGCCGCGCTCGATCAGCCGCTCGCCGGATTGAAAATCGGCGTGCTCAAGGAGTTCTTCGACAAAGGCCTCGAAGAATCGAGCGCGACGCTCGTGCGCGAGGCGCTGGCGCAGTACGAAAGGCTCGGCGCGACCCTGATCGAGGTGAGCCTACCGAGCCTGCCGCTGTCCGTTCCGACCTACTACGTGGTCGCGCCCGCCGAATGCTCGTCGAACCTGTCGCGCTTCGACGGCGTGCGCTTCGGCTATCGATGCGAGAATCCGGCCGACTTGCTCGATATGTACACGCGTTCGCGGGGCGAAGGATTCGGCGCCGAGGTGAAGCGGCGCATCATGACCGGCACGTATGTGCTGTCCGCCGGCTACTACGACGCGTACTACCTGAAAGCGCAGAAAGTACGCAGGCTCATTGCGGACGATTTCGTCCGCGCTTTCGCTCGCGTCGATGTGTTGATGGGGCCGACCTCGCCGACGCCGGCCTTCGACATCGGTGCGAAGGTGGACGATCCCATCACGATGTACTTGAACGACATCTACACGATCGGCGCCAACCTCGCAGGTCTGCCCGCAGTGTCGATCCCGTGCGGATTCGTGGGCCAGTTGCCGGTGGGCTTGCAAATCATCGGCCCGCATTTCGCGGAAGCGAAGCTGTTGAACGTCGCGCACGGATATCAGCGCGAAACGGATTGGCACAAGCGTATCCCGCGCGGATACGAGTAGCGAACGCCGGCAGTCTGCAATCTACAGTCACCGCCAGAACCACAGAGCCAGAGCAGAGCCCAGAGTCACAGTCTATGTCTTCGTGGGAAACAGTCATCGGTCTTGAGATCCACGCGCAGCTCGCGACGAAGAGCAAGATCTTCTCGAGCTCGGCCACGGCTTACGGCGCGCCGCCGAATGCGCAGGCGAACCTCGTCGATCTCGGCTACCCGGGGGTATTGCCGGTTTTGAATCGAGAGGCTGTCCGAATGGCGGTGAAATTCGGTCTCGCAGTCGACGCAACCATTTCGCGGCGTTCGGTATTCGCACGCAAGAACTATTTTTATCCGGATCTGCCGAAGGGCTATCAGATCAGCCAGTACGAGAAGCCCATCGTCGAGAAGGGGAGGCTCGAGATCGTGCTCGAGGACGGCTCGCGCAAGACGATCGGCATTACGCGCGCGCATCTGGAAGAAGATGCAGGCAAATCGCTGCACGAGGATTTCCAGGGCCTTTCCGGCATCGATTTGAACCGCGCGGGTACGCCGCTGCTCGAAATCGTATCCGAGCCCGACATGCGTTCCGCCAAAGAGGCGGTGGCGTACATGAAGAAGATCCACACGCTCGTGCGCTATCTCGAGATCTGCGACGGCAACATGCAGGAAGGCTCGTTCCGCTGCGATGCGAACGTGTCGGTGCGGCCGGCGGGCCAGGAGAAGTTCGGTACCCGTTGCGAGATCAAGAATCTCAACTCGTTCCGGTTCATCGAGCGAGCGATCAATTATGAAGTCGCGCGGCAGATCGACGTGCTCGAAAGCGGCGGGACGATTCGGCAGGAAACGCGCCTCTACGACCCAGACAAGGGCGAGACGCGCTCGTTGCGCTCGAAGGAAGAAGCGAACGACTATCGCTACTTTCCGGATCCCGACCTGTTGCCGGTCGCGCTCGACGATGAATTCATCGAGTCGGTGCGCGGGACGTTGCCCGAGCTGCCCGATGAAAAGGCGGCCCGCTACGTGGAGAAGTTCGGCTTGTCGGACTATGACGCGGGGGTGTTGACTGCCAGCCGCGAAATGGGCGACTACTACGAAGCCGTCGTCGCGAAGCTCGGCGGCCACGAGAAGCTTGCAGCCAATTGGGTCATGGGGGAGTTATCCGCTGCCCTCAACAAGGAAGGGGTCGAGATCACTGCTTCTCGTATCGACCCGACGCGCCTCGCGGGCTTGCTTGCGCGCATCGTCGACGAGACGATTTCCGGCAAGATCGCGAAGGACGTTTTCGAGCAAATGTGGAGCGACGACAAGGATGCGGATGCCATCATCGAGGCGAAAGGGCTCAAGCAGATCACCGACACGAGTGCGATCGAGAAAGTCGTCGACGACGTCATGGCCGCGAATCCGAAACAGCTCGCCGAGTATCGCTCCGGTAAGGACAAGCTGTTCGGCTTCTTCGTCGGTCAAGTGATGAAGGCAACGGGCGGCAAGGCGAATCCCGCGCAAGTGAACGAGATTCTGAAGAAGCGGCTGACCGGTTAGCCAATGGCGTTTCGCGGCTAGCGGTTAGTGAGAGTGTGCGGACGCGCACCTGAGGGTCGCGCGCTCCTCAGTACGCGCTCGCGGTCGATGTCACTCGGCGCGAGTTCCTCGTGCGCTTGAATCGGGGGCTGAACCCCCAACTCTTCTCATTCCCGAACTAACCGCTATCCAAAGAATGCACGACCGCGATTGTCTCCATCGATTTCTATTCGAGCACTATCCCATCCGCGGGCTGCTCGTTCATCTCGATGCCTCGTGGCGTGCGCTGCTCGAGCATCGCGAGTATCCGGAAGCGATCCGCGACACGCTCGGCGAAGCCGTGGCAGCCTCCGTTCTGCTGGCGGCGACGCTCAAATTCGACGGCACTCTGACCCTGCAGCTCCAAGGCCAAGGACCCATGCATCTGATGCTGGCGCAGTGCTCGAGCCGGCTCGGCGTGCGCGGGGTCGCGCGGTATCGCGAGTCGATCGAGGAGCGAAGTCTGGCGGCGCTCTCGGGCGCGGGCAATCTGACCGTGACGATCGAAACGGAGGACCTGTCGCAGCGGTACCAAGGGGTGGTGCCCTTGAGCGGCGAGCGCCTCGCCGACTGTCTGGAAGGATATTTCGAGAGCTCGGAGCAGCTTCCGACGCGTCTGTGGTTGCATGCGACGGAGATGGGCGTGGCAGGCATGCTGCTGCAGCGCTTGCCGGCAAGCACGCTCACGGAACGCACGAATCCATCGTCCGGAGCGCAACCGAGCGCTGCCGATATCGAGGATGCGTGGCGGCGCGTGCAAATGTTGGGCGATACGCTGAAGCCGGAGGAGCTCACCGCGCTGAGCGCGCAAACGCTGCTGCAGCGACTCTTCGCCGAAGATGACGTGCGCCTATTCGAGCCGGCGCCGGTGTTCTTCCGCTGCCGATGCTCTCGAGATCGCGTGATCGGCATGCTGCGTGCGCTCGGCGCGGAGGAGCTGCGCTCGATCCTGGCCGAGCGGGGCAGCGTCGAGGTGCGCTGCGACTTCTGTAATCGCGCGTACGAATTCGACCCGGTCGACGTCGAGCACTTCCTTGCGTCCCAGGCGGTAGACGGGTCGGACCTGAGGCACTGATTGCTTAGCTTAGGGCTTGGCCTCGGGGGGGGGCTTGGGGCCCGGGCCAGAAGCCCGGACAGCCGACAGCCAGACCCCAGACCCCAGCTCCCAGATCTGCCAGCTGTAGGCCGAGAGCCTAGTTAAAACAACGCCCTACGCCTCAAAGCTGACGCGCGCATGTAAGACGCGCCAACCACATTCTGGCCCAAGCCCCGCGCCCCAAGCCCAAGCCCTTTGCAGCAGTGCTGCCAAAGCGCTATAGTGCGACCGAATATAAAGAGATGTTTATATCTTGATCCATGTCTCTGCCCTTCCTCTCTGCTGTGTCGGCGCTTCGCGCGGCGGGTGAGCCATCGCGGCTTCGCTTGCTTGCGTTGCTCGCGCGGGCGGAGCTCACGGTGGGCGAGCTGTGTGAAATCGTCGGGCAGAGTCAACCGCGCGTTTCGCGCCACTTGAAGGTGCTCTCGAGCGCCGGTCTGCTCAATCGGTTTCGCGAAGAGCACTGGGTGTACTACCGCGTGCCGACGACCGGCGAATCGAGCGAGGTCGCGCGGCAGCTCTTATCCCTCATGGCGGAAGACGACCCGGTGCTCCAGCGGGATCGGGTGCGGATGGATGCGGTGATTGCCGAGCGTGCTCGTCGGGCGAGCAACCAATTGCGGCCTGACGTCGATCTGCCGAACCGCATCGCGATCGAAACGCTCGTGGTGCGGGAGTTCGTCGACAAGCCGGTCGGTGTGCTGCTCGATATCGGTACGGGCAGCGGATACCTGCTCGAGCTGCTTGCGCCGCGTGCGACGCGCGCGATCGGCATCGACATCTCGACCGATGCGCTGCGGCTTGCGCGCACGAACGTTCACGGCGCCGGGCTCAGTCATTGCGAGCTCCAGCAGGGCAACATGTACGACCTGCCGTTCGCGGAGGCGACGTTTGACACCGTGACGTTGGATCGGCTGCTCGCGGCCGCGGACCGACCGCTCGTGGCGCTCGCGGAAATCGCGCGTACGTTGAAAGCCGAAGGAAGGCTCATCCTCATCGAAGACTTCGATGCACTTCATGAGGCGGTTCATGCGAATCCCATCAACGTGCTGCGCGAGTGGCTCGTTCGCAGCGGCTTCGCGTGTACTCGCATCCACCCGATCGACACCGAGACTGCGCACTTGATAGTCGCAGTCGGCGAGCGCGTGGCGAGCGCGGTTGCTGCAGCCTGATCCCTCGCCGCCGCATGAATGAATAAACAACGGTACTGACCAGGGAGCCACCATGTCTATCGAGCAACTGAACGACCGGATCGGCAATGCCGTCGCCAAACAGCGCGTGCGTCCGACCGTCTCCTTCGAGTTCTTTCCACCGAAAGACGAGGCGATGGAGCAGACGCTGTGGCGGTCGATCGATCGGCTCCTGCCTTTGCAACCGCGGTTCGTCTCTGTGACGTATGGCGCCGACGGTTCGACGCGCACGCGAACGCACAACATCGTCACCCAAATCCAAGAGTCGACGGCGCTGACCGCCGCACCGCATCTCACCTGCGTCGGCGCACCGAAGGACGAGGTTCTCGACATCGCGCGCAACTATTGGGCGCACGGCATCCGTCATATCGTCGCTCTTCGCGGCGATCCGCCGCAGGGTTGCGGAGGCAAATACGTGCCGCACCCGCGCGGTTTTGCCTACGCCGTCGATCTCGTGAAGGGTCTGAAGTCAGTCGGCGACTTCGAGATTTCCGTCGCGACTTATCCCGAGAGACATCCCGAGGCGCCGAGCGAAGCGTTCGAGCTCGAGAATCTGAAGGCGAAGGTCGATGCGGGCGCCGACCGCGCGATCACGCAATTCTTCTTCGATCCGGATGTCTTCTTGCGCTTCAGAGATCGTTGTGCCGCGGCTGGGATCACGGCTTCGATCGTGCCCGGCATTCTGCCGATCACGCGCTTCCCGCAGATGCTGCGAATGGCGCAGCGCTGCGGCGCCTCTGTGCCGGACTGGCTCGTGCAACGCTTCGACGGCCTCGATGAGGACGCCGATACGCGGCGCATGATCGCCGCGGCCGTCGCGATCGAGCAGGTGCAAGCCCTGCAAAGGCACGGAGTCGATGAGTTCCATTTCTACACGCTCAATCGCTTCGAGCTCACGTACGCAATCTGTCATGCCCTCGGCGTTCGGCCTCAGTCGAACGACCTGCAGCGAGAGGCAAGCTAGGCCGCAGATGCTTGGCTTTCGTTCCTGCCCCAGCCATTGGCTCCAGTCGGACACTTTCAATGAACATCACCGAACGCATCACCACCTTCAAGCGTCTGCTCGCGGAACGCATTCTCGTGCTCGACGGCGGCATGGGCACGATGATCCAAGGTCATCGCTTGACCGAAGCGGACTATCGAGGCGAGCGCTTCAAGTCGTGGCAATGCGACCTCAAAGGCAACAGCGACATCCTCGTGCTCACGCGGCCCGATGTCGTCGGCTCGATTCACCGCGCCTATCTTGATGCGGGCGCGGACATCATCGAGACGAACACGTTCACCGCGAACTATCCGTCGCAAGCCGACTACGGCACCGAAGACCTGGTGCGAGAGATCAACCTCGAGGCGGCGCGCATCGCACGGCGCGCCGCCGACGAGTTCGCCGCCGAGACGGGTGAGATCCGCTTCGTAGCAGGTGCACTGGGCCCGACCAATCGCACCGCGTCATTGTCGCCGAACGTCAACGATCCCGCTTTCCGCAACATCAACTTCGATCAGCTGGCAGAAACGTATTTGGTTGCGGCTCGCGCGCTCATCGAGGGCGGTGCGGATCTGTTCCTCATCGAAACGATCTTCGACACGCTCAATGCGAAAGCCGCGATCTTTGCGGTGCGCCAGGCGATCGAGGAGAGCGGGATCGACCTGCCGATCATCATTTCTGGCACGATCACGGATGCATCCGGCCGAACGCTGTCCGGGCAGACGACCGAGGCGTTCTGGAATTCCGTCCGCCACGCGCAACCGATCGCGATCGGTTTGAACTGCGCGTTGGGTGCGCGGCAGCTCCGTCCGTACATCGAGGAGCTCTCGCGCATCGCCGACGCTTACGTGAGCGCGTATCCGAATGCGGGGCTGCCGAATGCCTTCGGCGAATACGACGAGGCGCCGTGCGATACGGCGGCCCTCGTGCGCGAGTTCGCGACGAGCGGTTTCGTCAACATCGTGGGCGGTTGCTGCGGAACGACACCGGATCACATTCGACATATTCGCGATGCGGTCGCCGGCATCGCCCCGCGCAAACCGCCGAAGCTCGAGCCGCGCTGCCGCTTGTCCGGATTGGAGGCACTCAACATCGGCCCGGATAGTCTGTTCGTGAACGTAGGCGAGCGCACGAACGTCACGGGTTCCGCGAAGTTTCGCCGTCTCATCGAAGCCGACGACTACAACGCGGCGCTCGACATCGCGAGACAGCAGGTGGCGAACGGCGCGCAAGTCATCGACATCAACATGGACGAGGGCATGCTCGATTCGCAGGCGGCGATGGAGCGCTTCTTGAATCTCGTCGCGTCCGAGCCGGACATCGCGCGCGTCCCGATCATGATCGATTCCTCCAAGTGGACGATCATCGAGGCGGGTCTCAAGCGCATCCAGGGTAAGGGGATCGTCAACTCGATCAGCCTCAAGGAAGGCGAGGACGTCTTCATCGAACAGGCGCGCAAGGTCCGCGCCTACGGAGCGGCGGTCGTCGTCATGGCGTTCGACGAGAAAGGTCAGGCGGATACCGTTCAGCGGAAAGTCGAGATCTGCCAGCGC
>JAAYXG010000131.1 GCA_012516015.1 Lysobacteraceae bacterium
CTCGGCAAGGACATCAGCGGTGCGCCGGTCGTCGCCGACCTCGCTCGGATGCCGCACTTGCTCGTCGGCGGTACGACGGGCTCGGGTAAATCGACGGCAGTGAACGCGATGGTGCTCTCGCTCTTGTACAAGGCGAAGGCGGAGCACGTGCGCCTCATCATGATCGACCCGAAGATGCTGGAGCTGTCCGTGTACGAGGGCATCCCGCACTTGCTCGCACCGGTCGTCACCGACATGAAAGAAGCCGCCAATGCGCTCCGGTGGTGTGTCGCGGAGATGGAGCGGCGCTATCACTTGATGGCTGCGATGGGCGTACGCAATCTCGCGGGCTTCAATCGCAAGATCAAGGAAGCACAAGAGGCGGGGCAGCCGATTCCCGACCCATTATTGATGAAGCAGCTCGGCCCCGAAGGCGATCCCAGCCAGGTGCCGATGCTCGAGCCGCTCCCGTACATCGTCGTCATCGTCGACGAGCTCGCCGACATGATGATGATCGTCGGCAAGAAAGTCGAAGAGCTCATCGCCCGTTTGGCGCAGAAGGCGCGGGCGTCAGGAATTCATCTGATCCTGGCGACGCAGCGCCCCTCCGTCGACGTCATTACCGGCCTCATCAAAGCGAATATTCCCACGCGCATCGCTTTCCAAGTGTCCGCGAAAGTGGACTCTCGCACGATTCTCGATCAGATGGGTGCGGAGCAATTGCTGGGCCACGGCGACATGCTGTTCCTGCAGCCGGGAACGTCCGTGCCGACCCGCGTTCACGGCGCATTCGTCTCCGATCAGGAAGTGCACCGCGTCGTCGGCGCTTTGAAGGGCTCGGAGCCGTCGTACATCCCGGAGATCCTCGAAGGACCGAGCACGCCGATACCGGGGTTGCCGGGTGAACCTTCCGACGGCGGCGGTGCCGAAGGGGAAGGCGACGGCGAGCAGGATCCGCTCTACGATCAGGCGGTGCGCATCGTCGTCGAGAGTCGCAGGGCTTCGATTTCGGGTGTGCAGCGCCGCCTGAAGATCGGCTACAACCGCGCCGCACGCATGATCGAGACGATGGAGGCGGCGGGTCTCGTCGGCCCGTTGCAGTCGAACGGCTCGCGCGAAGTGCTCGCACCGCCGCCGCCGGAAGATTAAGGGCGAGATACAGCGTGCAACGTGCGCGAGCGAGCGCGATGACTCTCGCACTGTCGCAGCGCGGCGGCCGATTCAACTACGACGGGAACTCGCATCGATGGCTCGTACTCGCATTACGCTTGTTTTGACCGGGCTCCTCGCGGCGATCGCGGGACCCGTTGGCTACGCCGCCGACCTCGAGGCAGGCCGCGAGCGCGTCGAGTCCTATTTGAACGGCCTGCAAGGGCTGCAAGCGGAGTTTCAGCAGGTGCTCACGGACCGCAGCGGGCGGGCGATCGACGAGGCGAGCGGCGTGCTTGCGATCAGCCGTCCGAACCGCTTCCGTTGGGATTACCGCGAGCCGTACGAGCAGGTCATCGTCGCCGATGGCTCGCGCATTTGGCTCTATGACACCGACCTCGAGCAGGTCACCGTGCGCAAGCTCGACGATACGCTTTCGGCAACTCCCGCGATGCTGTTGAGCGGCGAAGCAAATCTCGATGAGAACTTCACCGTGACGGGCGTCGAGGACGACGCGACCGTTCAGTGGGTCGAGATGGAACCGAAGCGCAGCGATACCGATTTCAGGTCCGTGCGCCTGGGGTTCGAAGGCACGACATTGAAACACATGCAGCTCGCGGACAAGCTCGGTCAAACGACTCGCTTGACGTTCACGAACGTCGAACACAATCCGGTGCTCGATCCATCGCGCTTCACGTTCACCGTGCCGCCCGGCGTCGATGTGATCGGCGATCCCGCACAGAGCGCCTCCGCTCCGACACCGTGAGACAATGCTGTTGCCTCTTCGTTACCCGCGCTTTTGGCTCGCGGCCGGTTGGTCGCTGATCGCGCTCGCGACGCTCGCGAGTCTGCTGCCTTCGCAGAAGCTTCCCGAGATCGGTGCGAGCGACAAGCTCGAGCACATGGCTGCGTATGCTTTGATGGCGCTCTGGTTCTGCGGGATCTATCCGAGGTCGCGCTACATTTGGATAGGCGTGGGCTTGTTCATGCTCGGTGTTGCGATCGAGTGGGCCCAGGGTGCCATGGGTTTCGGCAGGCAATCGGAGCTATACGATCTCGTGGCGAATGCAACCGGCATCGCAGCCGGACTGATCGTGGCGCTGCTCGGACTGGGCGGATGGGCGCAGCGTGTCGAGTCGCTGGTTCGAAGCGAGTAGCGATGTTGCTGCGGAACGTAGCGGTCTACAGAGCATGACGATGTCCAACAGCGCGAAAGGTTTGCTGCCGCTCGCCGAGCTCGACGCACGACCGCTCGCCGACCGCATGCGGCCCCGCACGATCGACGACTACGTGGGACAGGCGCATCTGTTCGGTCCTGGCAAACCGCTGCGTCGGATGCTCGAGGGCGGGCAGCTCCATTCGATGATTCTCTGGGGCCCGCCGGGCACGGGCAAAACGACACTCGCGCGGCTGGTCGCGGACACGTGCGATGCGCATTTCATTGCGCTCTCTGCCGTGATGGCCGGCGTGAAGGATATTCGCGCGGCGGCAGAGCAGGCGCGCGCCGTGCGGGAGGAGTCCGGCCGTCGCACGGTGCTCTTTCTCGACGAGGTGCACCGCTTCAACAAAGCGCAACAGGATGCCTTCTTGCCGTGGGTGGAGGACGGCACGCTCGTCTTCATCGGTGCGACGACGGAGAATCCTTCGTTCGAGTTGAACAACGCGCTGCTTTCTCGTGCGCGCGTTTACGTCTTGCGTTCGCTCGCGGAGGAGGACATTCGGCGCGTCTTGGA
>JAAYXG010000132.1 GCA_012516015.1 Lysobacteraceae bacterium
GACCGATTACGCGAACGAGATGAGCCTCTCGGACGAGATCTTGAAGCGCGTCGCCGAATCGTATCGCCGCGTTCGGAATACCGCGCGCTTCTTGCTCGGCAATCTCAACGGCTTCGATCCGGCGACGGACCAAGTACCCGTGTCCGAGCTCGTCGCGCTCGATCGTTGGGCGTTGTGGCGCACCGAGCAGCTGCAAGCCGAAGTGATCCAGGCTTACCGCGAATATCAGTTCCACTTGATCTACCAGAAGGTTCACAACTTCTGCAGCGTCGATCTCGGCGGTTTTTATCTCGACGTGCTGAAGGACCGGCTCTACACGACGCCGGCCGGCAGCCATGCGCGACGTTCGGCGCAGACGGCGATGTACTGGATCATCGAGGCGATGGTGCGCTGGCTCGCACCGATCCTGTCCTTCACGGCAGAGGAAATCTGGCGCTACATGCCGCCAGGCGAACGTAGCGAGTCCGTGTTCCTGGAAACGTGGTGCACGTTGCCGCAGGCTGCGAAACAAGCGCCCGAGATCGACTGGGATGCGATCTTGAGCCTGCGCAGCGCCGTCGCGCGCGAATTGGAGAAGCTGCGCAACGCCGATGCGATCGGTGCGCCGCTCGATGCCGCGATCGATCTTTACTGCAGCGGCTCGCTGCTCGAGACGTTGCAGCGGTTCGGAGACGAGCTGCGCTTCGTGTTCATCACGTCCGAAGCCCGCGTTCATCCTGCTGCCGAGCGTCCGAGCGATGCGGTGCCGGCGGAAGAGGGCGAGCAGAATGCGTCATGGATCGTCGCGCGACCGACGGATGCGCCGAAGTGCGTGCGCTGCTGGCACAAGCGGCCGGACGTCGGCACGCATCCTGAGCATCCGGAAATTTGCGGCCGCTGCGTCACGAATGTCAGTGGACCGGGGGAGGAGAGAAGGTGGACGTAACATGAGCTCCATCGCGAAGGTTTGGTTTACGCCGACGCGCGGGGCGAGCAACTGGCTGTGGCTCTCGTTCTTCGTCGTGATCGTCGATCAAGCGACGAAAGCGCTCGTCATCAACACCGTGAAGTTGAGCGATGCCATCGAGCTGCTGCCGATTCTCGACATCGTGTACCTCGAGAACACCGGGGCCGCCTTCAGCATTCTCGCGCAGGCGAGCGGGTGGCAGCGGTGGTTCTTCATTGCGCTTGCGCTCGGCGTCAGCGTCGCGCTCATGATTTGGCTGCGACGCATCCGATCCGAGCAGGTGTTGCTCGCAGTGGGCTTGTCTCTCGTGCTCGGCGGCGCCCTAGGGAATGTCATCGACCGCGTCATGCACGGCTATGTGGTCGATTTCATCTACTTCCATTGGGGCCCGCATTACTTCCCCGCCTTCAACGTGGCCGATTCGGCGATCTCGATCGGTGCCGGGTGCTTGCTGCTCGATGCGTTCCGGGAAAGCGGACAGAAGAAGAGTGAGCGGCGGACGTCGGACGGCGGACAGTGATTCGGAACTGAGCGGCGGAGGGTGTAGGATCGCTGCCGCTTCTCTTGCCGTGATGATCGATGGAGTTACTTCGTTGGTGATGTGCAATATGTCCGGCTTCTTTCACTGTCCGCCGTCCGCCGTCCGCCGCTCACGTCCATGAAGATTCATCTCGCCAATCCCCGCGGTTTCTGTGCCGGCGTCGATCGTGCGATCGATATCGTCGAGCGGGCGATCGAGCTGTTCGGTGCACCGATCTACGTGCGACACGAAGTCGTGCACAACAAATACGTCGTGGATCGCTTGCGCGCCTTGGGCGCCATTTTCGTGGATGAGCTGGATCAGGTTCCGGACGACGCGACGGTGATCTTCAGCGCGCACGGCGTGTCGCGGGCGGTCCAAGAAGAGGCTCGCAGGCGCGCACTCAGAGTGTTCGATGCGACGTGCCCGCTGGTCACGAAAGTACACATGGAGGTGTCTCGCTATGCGAGGCAAGGGTGCGAGGTCGTGTTGATCGGCCACCAAGGTCACCCGGAAGTCGAAGGAACGATGGGCAGTTCGATACCTCGCACGGCGGGCGCATCTTGCTCGTGGAGACGCCGGAGGACGTGGCGAAGCTCGAGGTGAAAGACCCGGAGCGCCTTGCCTTCGTGACCCAGACGACATTGTCCGTCGACGACACGCAGCGCGTCGTCGATGCCTTGCGGGCTCGCTTTCCGAGTCTGGCGAGCCCGCGCAAAGAGGACATCTGCTACGCGACGCAGAATCGACAGGATGCCGTGAAGCGGCTCGTCGAACAGTGCGACATCATTCTGGTCGTCGGTTCGCCGGCGAGCTCGAACTCGAATCGCCTGCGCGAGATCGCCGAGAAGGCGGGGATTCCCGGCTACTTGGTGGACGGTCCGGAGGATCTGCAGCGGGAATGGTTCGAGGGTAAAAGCAGCGTGGGCGTCACGGCGGGCGCATCCGCACCGGAGGTGCTCGTCGAGCGGGTCGTGCACAAACTGCGCGAATGGGGCGGCGAAGCGCCTGTCGATCTCGTCGGGCAAGAAGAGAAGGTCGTTTTCAGTTTGCCTCGCGAGTTGCGCGTCGCCGTGCCGGCCTCCAAGACCGGCGTGTGAACCTTACGCTTTACACCTGCTCATCACCCGTCCTCATCGGGCGTTACTTGCAAAACATAAGAGGCCGCGCCCTTGCCGGGTGCTGACCAGCTCACCGCGACGACATACGTCACCGGCGTTCTCGACGTATCGCGCGTGATCGTGCCGAGACCGCTCGGCAGGCTGCGTTCGACGCGATCTTGCCAGCATGCCGCTTCATTGGAAGCCGCATCGACGGGCGAGGCGATGCGTCGCTCGGGATCGCAGACGACACCCACCGTGCCCGCGTATCCGACTCGACCGGCATCGTTCTCCTCGATTCGCTTGGCGATCTCGGCTGCGAGCTCGGCCGCCTGCAAGCGAAGGTGCTCCTCGGCGTTTTTCTGGGCTGCATCGGAATAGAGTGCGGCAATGCCGATGACCGCAGCCGCAATGACGAGCAGTGCCGCGAGGATCTCGACGATCGTGAAACCGCGTGCAGTGACGCGCGCGGGCGCTTCGGGGCGTGCTTCGAGCGTCGGTTGGCTCCTTGGCGGCACGTGCGATCCTAGTCGAGATGCTTCTCGGCTTCCTTGAAGGTGGCAAGGAGGCGTTGTTCCAGCTCCCGTTGTGCGGACTCCATTTGCGCATCGTCGAGTCGCCGTTCCGGGAA
>JAAYXG010000133.1 GCA_012516015.1 Lysobacteraceae bacterium
GAACGCGAAATTGTCGTCGAGCTTGCGGTTGTGCTTCGCGTCCGTGTACGTGTACGCCAGGTTCAAGCTCCAGCGTGAATCGCTGCTGTAGGGCTTCTCCGCCGACAAGAGTACCTGCGTGTTGCGCGATTCGATGCCGTTGTTGCCCAGAATCGTATTGGCATAGCCTGGCACCGGCTCGCCCCAAGGCTGGCTGCCGTTCTGGAAGAACTAGCCGTCCGGGTAGCGATTGATCAGCGTAAACACGAAGCCGTCGTAGGCAAGCAGCCGCTGCACGGTGATGTCGGTTCGCCACTGTCCGATCTGATTGGACATACCCAAACTGAACTGGTCCGTGTACGGCGTCTTGAGATTGTTGTTGAGCATGAAGAGCTCTGCGCTCCCGGACGTGACCGGGATCTGCGTGAGCGCGTCGATCCCCTGCTGCAGGTAAATGGGATCCCACGCAACGCAAGGTCGCCCGTCGTCTCGATAGCACTGACCCGTCGCGGGTTCTTGGAAATAGATCGCAATGGGCGAGAGCGCCGCTTTGCTCGTTTCGAACGCGAGCAGCTTGAACAGGTTTCGGTCATAGGATCGACCGGCCCCGCCATGAACCACGTGCCGCTCATCGGCGTTGATGTCGTAAGCAAACCCGAGCCGCGGCGCCCAAGCATCGGAATAGTTGTCGCGATTGTTGCCGGTGCTCACGAAATCGCGGGCGTCCACGCCGCTCGGTAGGAGCCGATCCGCCCAGGGCTGAAAACCTGGAATGGCCGGATCGTCGCCGAAGAGCGCATCGACGAAGTCCTGTGAGGTGACGAAATCCGTATATGCCGGATTGTCCTCGTAATCCCAGCGCACGCCCACGTTCAAGATCAAGTGCTCGTTTACCGCCCAATCGTCTTGGATGTAGAAGGCGTACTGCTTGGCGTCCGTCACTACGGTCGCGCGCTGACCCGGCACGTTGAACGGCGCAAGAAAATCGACGCGGTACGGCGCTTCGGCGACGCCGTCCGGCGTCACCTCGAAGCGAAACTGCGGATTGATGGACCCGGCATCCTGGGACGTCAGCTCGATGTCTTTGTAGCTCACACCTACCTTGATGGTGTGATCGCCGAACCACTCCAGGTTGGGCAACGTGAAGTTGTTCGCGAACGACCAACCATCCTGCTTCTTGATTTGCGCATCGAAGCCGCTCGCCGGACCCGTCTCGATGAGCGTCCACTCATCCTGCACCACACCGCTCGGAAGGCGATTGAAATAGGCGAAGATGATGCCGTTGCCGATGCTCCTCGGGAATGGACTGTTCTCTGTCTTCTCCATACTGAAGATGGCTTCATTGACCCAGCCGCCGGCAGCGCTGTGCTGCCACCGCAGCGTGACGCGCTCGTCCTTGTTGATCACGTCTCGGCCATGTTCGGCAGCGCGCTGACCGCCGACAGTATCGACCTGTACCTCGTCTCGGTATTGGAAGCTCAGTTCCAATAGGTCATTGTCGCTTGCTTGCCAGCTCAGCTTACCGAACGCGAGATCCTCTTCGAACGGAACGTCTTGCGGCCCGTAGAGCGCTTGCACCTCCGGGGGCAAGAACTGCGCCGCGTCCGCGGCATTGATGTTCGGAAACACGGATCGCGGCGAGACGAGATCCTTGTATTCGTAAGCGATGAAGTAGTGGAGACGATCGCGAATGATCGGCCCGCCGATTGCGAACCCGTACTCCTCGGTTTGCGAGTCCACCTTGCCGGTGTCGGGCTGCTTCTCATCCGGGCGCTTGCTTCGCAGTCCCTCGTCGGTGTAGCGATAATACGCCTCGGCTTCGAGCTCGTTCGTGCCCGAACGCGTCAATGCCGTGATCGCTGCGCCGGCCACCTGGCCGTACTCGGCCTTGTAGTTCGACGTGATGACCTTGTACTGATCGATCGCGAGCTGCGGGAACGGATTGCCGCGCGTCTGGTGCTGACCGGCGATGCCGCCCGCTTCCACGTAACTCTTCTGACCCACTCCATCGATGTAGAGATTGCTTGCATTCGCACTCAAGGCGCCGCTGCGCAATGACGTGAACCCTTGCGGATCGGTCGTGAATGCCATGCCGGGTATGGTGTCGGCGAACTCGAGGAAGTTTCGCGTGGACTGCGGCAACTGCTCGATCTGACGCAGCGAGATCGTGCCGCCCACCTCCGAGGTACGCACGTCCGCGGCTGCCGGGCGCGCGCCGGTGACGACGACTTGCTCGACCGCTTCGGTGCCAGGGGCCAAGTTCAAAGTCGCATTGGATGCCACCGACAATGTGACGGTCGCGGTATTCCCCCCCGCCTCCACGCTATACGTGCCGGGCGGCAAGCCGACGAGCACGTAAGAACCATCGGCCGCAGTGCGCGTTCTGCGCACGATTCCAGTTGCAAGGTTCGTTGCGACGACTTCGGTGTTCGCGGCCGGGCCCGACTCGAGCGTGACGTATCCGCGCAAGTTCGAGCTCGCCGACTGCGCGAATGTCATCGGTGCACCAAGCAAGAGGCAGCTCGCCACTGCAGACACGAGCGCGCATCGCTGCCGATCGACGCGGCGCTGCCGCTTGCTGCCCGTTTCCGATGAGCTGTATCGAACGCCGATTGCGTTCGATTGAGGCTTCCGCGACATGATTCCCCCTCGCGTCTGTCGTTGCCGTCACTGGGGCGGATGATCGCCTACGACGGATTTAACGAGGGTTGATGCCGAGCGGTTCCATTGTGGCGTCTAAGCGACGCAACGGCTGCGTGTCGAACACGCCGGATGCAGGAAGGCACGGTATAGTTTGAAAATGCAGAGCACGCGAGGTTGTCGGTTGCCTCGCGTGCACCTTCCAGTCGATCAATCTCGCTTGATCGGAATGCGCTTTACTTTGTCGGACGCTTCCGCGGTTTTCGGCAACGTCACGGTGAGCACGCCCTTCTTGAACGAGGCGCTGACCTTGTCTTGATCCACGTCGATCGGCAGCGGTATTTGCCGTTCGAAGCGACCGTAGAAGCGCTCGCTCACGCGCCGGCCTTTATCCTCGCGCTCGCTCTTCTTCTCGCCGCGAATCGTCAGCACGTCGTCGCTCACCAACAGCTCGACGTCATCCTCGTCCATGCCGGGCAGCTCGGCTTCGACCTTGAACTCCTTGTCGGTCTCACTCATCTCGACTCGCGGGAAGTCGAACGATGAGCTCCAGCCGAAGCTCTCACCGTTGAAATCGCGCCAGAAGTCGTCGAACAGCCGATTCATCTCCTGATGAAACGCGACGAGCGGATTGGTGTTCTCGATGCGGGTCACCGGGACACGGGAGCGTCGGATCCAAGGAACCAAATCTCTCACAGCCATCGTCATCTCCTCCTCAACTTCAACGAAACACGAACAAGCGAGGCGCGCGACGGCAAAGGCCCGGTGGCACGGGCCAGAGCACGCGCGACGCGACCTTCATAGCTATAAGTCTGTGCTTTTCGTGCAAGTTCAAGCCTGCGAAGAGAGCTTGAAATTCCGACAAAGGACCCTAGTCCGCTGCGATCGGGCCGCTAGAAGCGATAGCCGAAACCCACGAACAGCTCCTCCTGTAGCGTTCGCTCGCCGGCGCCCTCCACGAGATCGAACTCGAACCAGCGCATCCCTCCGAAAGCGATCAGCCGCGGCGCGATACCGATCTCGAGCCGCGCACCAAGATCGGTTAGATTGTCCGCCGCACCGAACGTAAGGATATCGGGCGCATAGTACGCGTGCCCGGCAACTGCCAGGCCCGTGCGCGGATGGAGAACCAGTCGAACCTCCGTGCCGACGCTGATCGACATCACATCGTTGTTCTCTTCCTCCAGCAATGCGGCATAGAGCTGCGGCCCGAAGACGATGGAAAGGCGGCCCAACTCGAGTGTGGAAGGAAATAGCAGACCTGCGCTCAAAACGATGTCGCGCTCCTCACTCAGGAAGAACGCGCCGGTCAGCCGACCGCCGTCCACTCCCAAGGGATCGCTCTGTGTCGCATATCTCAATTGAATCGTGTCATCGCTGAGCGCGAGCTCGGCCGATGAGCCCATCTTTGCACTCTCCTGCGCAAGGGCAGTCGCCATACAAATGTGAGCAAGCCCGATCAGCGTCAAGATCCGATATATGAACACGGCAGGCTCCTTGGCGAACTGAACGCTCACCGTTGCATTGGCTCAGGGAAAATGAGATTGCCGGCGAAGTGTTCCCCTCGCTCGGGACGAGATTCGTCCGCATCGACCAAATGACAGCGATGGCCGTACGGACTGTAGGCGGTGAATTACGACAGACATGCTCCGCGAATGGTCCGGTCAGGCGACCGTTCGCGCGTTTCTACACGGACACGCCGTGTGACGCTGTCGGCATATCGTACCGCTCGGCTTGACCGAGACATGCGCGTTGCGTTCAATCGCCGGATGACTTCGACCGCCCCGGACACACCGCTCATTCCGTCGTCGCTGTTCGAAACGACGAGCTTCAATTCACGCGATCAATTCGACGCATGGCGCGAGCGCATCTCCGTCGTATTCGACGTGTATCCGCTGGAAACTTTGGCGGGCGGCTTTCTCGCAATGGCCCATGGGTTCCATTTGGGCGATCTCGTCTTGACGCGGACTCGCTTCGAAGCGCAAGGGTTCGTGCGCACGAAGCAGCGTGCTCGCACGGATATGCTGGATCACTATCTGGTGCAGCTCTACACGGAAGGCGGGTACGTCGGCGAAGTCGACGGCAACCCGATCGACATTCAGGCGGGAACGGTCTCGATCCTGGACCTCGCGCGCACGACCGAAACGCGCGCGAGCGCGGCCGAGTGCATCTCGCTGGTCGTGCCGCGCGACGAAATCGAGCCGCTGCTCCCGAGGCGCATCAACTTGCACGGTAAGATACTCGACTCCGGTAACGGCCGTCTCTTCAGCTCGTATCTGCTCACCTTGCTGCGCCAACTTCCGACGACGGAACTGAGTCAGGTGCCTTACATCTCGCGGGCCACATTGAGTCTGCTCGCCGCGTGCTTGGTGCCGAGCGCCAAAGCGCTCGATCCCTTGCACGAATCCGCACACTTCGACCGGCGCGATACCTGCCGAGGCGCAGACGCCGCGCAGGGCGGGCGCTCGACGATCGAGAGGGCTGTATTGGAAGGCCGATACTTCGACGATTGGGTCCGCATGCTGCGCGCTTGACGCTCATGCGCCCGGCGCGAGCGTTCCGATGCCGCTGCTCGCGGACTGTGCGCCTCATTGCGCCGGACATGGCTAGCCTCTTCGGCCGCTGTTTCCGCCTGAGTGCTTGCACCTCGATAGGGAACACATGAGTCGGCCCGCAATGTCGAGGTCCAATTCAAGCTGCTCGAAGACTACAAGCACCGCGTAGCGCGCTTCTCAGAGATTGGTTGAGAGTGCGCTGATCTCATCCGCCGCTTCGTCAAGGATGCGGCGTCATAGGGACACGAAGGCCATAAGGCGCTGTTCGGATCACGCTTCGGTAATCCGAACTGTCGATTCGGCGTACGTATCGACAAACTCGCGTGACTCCTTTTTTCTTGCTGCTAGCCGCCCGTGGTCTTCGATATGATACGGGCATCTCGATCACAGGGCGTAGGCAAAACTCATGGCGTCACGAATCAAGCGTCCGGCAAAGGCCAAGGCAGCCTCGCAGGCTGCATCTTCCTCGCGGATACCCGCATACATTCGCTCGGTAGACGGGATCCTCAAGGAGACGGATAAGGCTTATCTCAGGCGCAAGCTCGACCGCAAGTTGAGCAAGTTCGCGGGTTCGGTCGAGCGCACGAGCGTGCGCGTCGAGGACGTGAACGGCCCGCGCGGCGGAACCGACAAGCGCTGCGCCATCAAAGTCGTCTTGCGCGGCTTGCCGACGGTTTTCATAGAAGAGCGTCACGCCTCCTTGCAGGCCGCAATGGACGGCGCGCTCGCGAGGATCGAACGCGCAGTTCGCCAAAGCCTGCAGCGCAGACGCACGAAACCCCTCCGCGTGCGAAAGTCGGAAGGCCGTAGAGCGGCTTTGGCGTAACCGGCCGTAACCGAGCGGCGTTACCCATGCGCGCGCTTTGAGTCCGGCGGTGCCTCCGCGCGATCGTCCTTCCCGTAGTTGCGAATGACGTGCGCGACCCGCACACGGTAGTCGGCGAGAATGTCCGAGCGGCCGAGGGACTGGGTCGCGCGATGCGCCTCCACGTTCCGCCACTTCGCAACGGCTGCTTCATCGCGCCAAAACGACAGCGACAAGATGCGGCCGGGCTGCGAGAGGCTCTCGAACCGCTCGATCGACAGGAAACCGTCGATCTCCGCCAACAAGGGTTTCAGTCGCGCCGCCGCTTCGAGATAGGCTTCCTTGCGTCCATCGCGTGGCGTGGTTTCGAAGATGACGGCAATCATGACGCCTCCGCCGCGATCTGGAACGCGCCTTCGACGTTCTGCACGAACGTACGCTCCTCTTTCAAGATGAATCTTCGATCGTGCGCAAACGCGAAGTTTGCCGCGCCTTCCGCGTCGGATTTCAAGCGCGCCCTGTACGCCTCGTAAGCCGCGAGATTCGCGAACGAGATCAGTCCCCATGCCACGTCGCTCGTCCCTTCGTAGGGAAGAAAGTAGCCGACGAGGTGTCCTCCACAACGCGGGATGATCCTTCCCCAACGCTGCGCATACTCGCGAAATGCGTCACGCTGAAACGGGTCGATCTCGTAGCGAATGAGGCAGGTAATGGCCATCTCGGGGCTCGCGCATGTCGAACGATGCGCATACGATACCCTCGGCGACGTCGCCGATGGTTCGACGGAAATCGAAGTATGCAAGAGGGGCCGAACATCGCTCGCATTGCCGCCGCCATCGGCGAGCGCGCGCGTGCACAGATGTTGAGCGCCCTGATGTCCGGTCGCGCACTCACTGCCACTGAGTTGGCGGACGTGGCGAATGTCTCGCGATCCACTGCGAGCTCGCATCTGACCCGCCTGGAACGCGCGCGCCTCGTCGTCGCGCACGATTCCGGTCGCCATCGATATTTTCGAATCGCGAGCGCCGAGGTTGCGGAGATCCTCGAGCGCCTCATGGGAGCGCAGCACGCGTTGGACGAAAAGCGGTTCGGACCGCGCGATCCGGCGCTTCGTCGCGCACGACTCTGCTACGACCACTTGGCGGGCGAGATCGCAGTTTGGATCTACGACGCCCTGGAAGCGAAGCGCGCCTTCGAGCTCACGTCGAGCGGGCTGAGCCTCAACGAATCGGGTTGGCGCATGTTCGCAAGGCTGGGTATCGACGCGTCGCAGCTCTCACACACGCGGCGGCCTGCATGCCGAGCCTGTCTCGATTGGAGCGAGCGGCGCAACCACTTGGCCGGCGCCTTGGGCGCACTGCTCATGAAACGCCTGATCGACCTTCGCTGGGCGAGCACCGCGCGCGGTTCGCGTGTCGTCCGGTTTTCCGCTGAAGGCGAACGCGCCCTGCGGCGAGCCTTCACAGACTCTGCATCGCGGCGATCCACGGCTCCAGTCGCCGTCCAAAGTTGACAGTTGCGGAGAAGCGCGGCGGACGCTGACTGACCCCGTATCGATATCCTCGTCGATCTCTCATCGGCTCGATGAGCGTTCGATAAGACTGCGGAACTCGGATCTGCCCGATGTCGAGCTCGGGCGAAGCGGCAGCGACGCGGCGACGGCCCGGCTCGCCGCTCACGTAAATGCCCACTCGGCCGCGAACGATCGCATAACGCGTGCGATCCGAATAGCGCTCGCGCAGCACCGTAGGGTCGAGTCCGGCATCGACGACGAACAGGCGACTGGCGCTCTGCTCTTCGTGCTCGAGCGCTTCGCGTGCCGCCTTCAGACGCGCCTCGAACGTCGCATCCCCGACATTCCGATCCATCAACTCCATTGCGCGCTCGACGTGGTCGCGACGCTGCTCGAGCGCCTCTCGGTACGCGGCGCCATCGTACTCCAGCACGAGAAACACTCGCTTCGGAAGCTGTCTTCGACTCCGCTCGAGCGCAAGCTCCGAGTCATCGAGCAAGGACGTGTCGAATCCGAGTGCTCGGAGCTGCTCCTCGCTCAACCAATCGGTTTGCCACGTGCCATAAATTGCGCCGGGCTCGTACGTCTGCCGTACACGCCAATCGATCGTCAGGTCGATGCTGCTGTTGTCATTGTCCGGCCAGCTCCAGTTCACGATCGGCAGCTCGCGCTCGGTGAGCGCGAGCACGCTCTCGGGCGTGCTCGCACGGTTGTATGCGACGCCGCCGAGCGCGATGGCGTTCGTGACCACAATGAGCACGATGCCAACGAGCAATGCCGGCTTATTCGACCATCGAACGTTCACTTCATGTTCTCCGCTTCGCTTCGCGTCGCGGCGCGCATGCGTCTCATGACCAGAATGAACAGAATCGCAGTCAGCGCGATGATCAAGAAGAAGACGAACTTCGGCATGATCTCCCACCACCAGTCGTAGAACTTGGTGTACAGAAAGATGACGAAGAACGTCACGCCCGTATTGACGACTTCGGACCACCCTTTGCGTGCGCCGAGCCAGATCGCGGCGGCGCTCGCGACGAAGCCCAGCGCTTGATAGCTGCGTTCGATCGTATCCACCGAGAAGCCGAGGTAGCTCCCGTACCCCCAATTCGATAGGACGAGTATGGGCAACAGGAATGCAAGGAGCCCGAACACGCGATAGATCGGACCGAAGCCGGTGAACCGTTCGTGCGGGATCACAGAAGGTGCGATAAACAAAATCAGGGCCGCGGGAAAGAAGTTCTCCGGCCGCTGGCCGAAGTGGATCCAGTACATGCCGCTCCACGTTCCGACGCGGACCGCGATGAACGCGATGAGGCACAAGATGCCTGCGGCGAGCAGCAGCCGAAGATCGAACGTATACGCAAGCAGGAAGGCGAGCGCACCCCACGCGAGCAGCGCGTTGTCGGACGGGGTGATATTGAACAACTGTCCTATCAAGGACACGTTGAGAA
>JAAYXG010000134.1 GCA_012516015.1 Lysobacteraceae bacterium
GTTGACGGTTGACGGCCAGAGGCGCGTCTTTTCTTGCCGTCGACAGTCAACAGTCAACAGTCAACTCGATCGAGGCATCGCGTCATGACGTCCATTCCGCAACGCCCCTCGCCGCGCGATTTCCGCAAGCGGCTGCTCGCTCGCGAATTCCTGATCGGCACGTTCTGCAAGACGCCCACGTCGCATGCGACGGAGATTCTCGGCTCGATCGGCTATGACTTCGTGATGCTCGACGACGAGCATGCGCCGTGGACGAGGCAATCGCTCGAGGTCGGGTTTCTCGGCGCCCGCGCGTTCGGCATCGCGGGGCTCGTGCGGATCGCGCGGCCGGATGCGAACAGCATTCTCTCGGCGCTCGACGACGGCGCGATCGGCGTCATGGTTCCGCACGTCGCCTCCGCCGAGAAGGCGCGCAACATTGCATCGTGGGCGCGCTACAAAGGCGGCACGCGCGGCTCGGGCATCGGTCGCGGCGGCGACTACGGCGGCCGGCCGATGCAGATGCACTACGAGTCTTCCGATGCAACGACCACGGTGATCGCCATGATCGAGGATCGTGAAGCGATCGAGCATATCGATGAGATCGTCGCGGTCGAGGGCATCGACGGGTTCTTTCTCGGACGCGGCGATCTGGCTTTGTCGTTGAGCAATGCGTCCGGCCCCGTGCCGAGCGTCGAGGAAGCGGTGAGCCTCGTTGCCGAGGCGGTGCTGAAGAGCGGCAAGGCACTGTGCGCCGTCACGCGCGACATGGCTTCGGACGATGCGAAGAAGATGATCGATCTCGGCGTCACGGTGCTGATGGTGGCGAGCGATCAGGGTTTCATGCGCTCGGGCGCGCTCGCACAACTCGATCATTTCAAGAAGCTGGTGACGCCGGAAACCTGAGGAGATCCTCGATCGTCGGGGGATACGAACGATGCCTTTTGTCGCCCGCGAGCTCGATTGAGCCTGTTCGTATCAGATGCCCAGCAGCTCGAGCGGATTGCGGGAGATCATCTTGTGGATGTCTTCATCCGAGTAGCCCAGGTTCATGCAGATCCTGATCACGTTGCGGAAGCCGACGACCGGATGGTCGGCGCCTTGCTGACCGAGGTCCGACGCGAGAATGGTTCGGTCCACCGTGCCCGCCTTGATGAGCTTGTCCAATTCTTCGGGCGGAAACGGATCACGCTTGCGTCTCGGAACCGGGATGAACATGCACAACGAGTGCTCGATGTAGGCGCCCATCGACACGAGCTCTTTGATGTCATCGTACGAGGCGCCGACGACGAAGCTCGGGTGATTGACGAGCAGCCGCTTAACGCCGCGCTTCTTCGCCTCCTCGAACACCGGGAAGATTTCCGAGATGTGGCAGTGGCCGCCGGCGAGGATCACATCGTTCTGCGCGATGAGATCGAGGATTTCCTTGACGTCGTCTCTGACGTTGCCGTTGCCATCGAGCGGCGAGAGCTGATCGATCGGCAGCAGTTTCTTCTTCGTGCGCGGGAAGCCGACCTTGAGTCCGAAGGGGGATTCGCAATGGTTCTTCGAAGAGAACGTCGGGAGCCACACGAGCTTCGCGCCGAGCGCGATGCCGTGATCGACCGCGTGCTTGTTGAAGCCGCCCAGCGCGTTGTTGAGCGGCACGCCGGAGAACATCTTGACGTTGAGATGCGCATAGGCCTGGTTGAGCATCTCGGTAATGGGCGTCGCCGAGTAGTAGTGGTCCTTGATCAGCATCGCGCGGAAGCCCGCGGCGGCGGCTTCTTGCATGGCCTCGATGTGATTGATGTCCCGAGCCATGACGGACGGGCCGGAATGACAATGCATGTCCACGGCCCCCACGAGCAGGCGGGAGATACGATCCTCGATCTCCTGATCGGTATTTCCCGGTGTGCTTCCGGGGTTCAGGTTCGCGGCCATAAAGGCACCTCGCATGCTACCGGTGCTCGATTCTGGTCAGCACCGGCCCTCACTGTCCAATAGCCCACCCGATACGGGTCATAACCAAAGGATGTGACTTCATGGATTTCGCGCAGCTCAAACGCTTCATTGCCGTGGTCGAGGGCGGCAGTCTCGGCAAGGCGGCCGAGGCGCTCAGCCTGTCGCAGCCGGGGTTGAGCAAGAGCATCCAGCAGCTCGAAGCGTACTTCGGAGAGCCGCTGCTCTATCGCGGCACGAAGGGCGTTACGACGACCGAGCTCGGCAAAGCGGTTTATCGCCGCGCGAAGCGCGTCCTCGCGGAATGGCATCAGCTCGAGAACGAGCGCGCCGCCATTTCGGGCGGCTTCACCGGTCACGTCACGGTAGGCGTCGCACGCGGAACGGGCTTTCTCGGGAGAGTGATTCCCGCCGCCAACGCCAAGTTGTCTCAGAGCCGCTATTCCGTGCGACTCACCGTGGTGAGCGGGGTGGCCGAGGAGCTCGTGCCCGCGCTGCAGCTCGGCGAGCTGGATTTCGCCATCGCACCGTTGGATGCGATCGTGGGTAAGCCGGATCTGGTGGGGGAGGCGCTGTTCTATGACCGCTGCGGCCTGTTCGTCGATGTGAACCATCCGCTCGCTCGCGTCGGTTCGGTCAGTATCGAGCAGCTCACGAAGTACAGTTGGCTCTACTCCGCCGACGTCATTTCTTATTACAACGCGCTGTGCGCGCTCGCGCACAGCCGAGGCGTGCAACCGCGCGCCACGACCATTACGAGCAACTCGGTGGTGTATCTGAACGCCGCCACGATCGGCAGCGAGTTCATCGGCATCTTGTCGATGGACTCGGTCGAGGATCACGTGATCGCCGGAAAGCTGTTAGAGATCGTGCTGAAGCCGTCGCAGCGAGCCCAGGTCGCGACGGCTGCGGTCGAGCGGCCTGTGGGTTTCTTGATGCGCGCCGACGCGCATTTGTCGCAGCTCGCGCGCGTGCTCCAGAAGGAGATCTATGAGCTCAGTCCGACGCTCGGATATCCGCTGCTGCCGCGGCGTACGCAGAACGCGAGCGAGAAGAAACGAAGCAAGAAGAAAACGAAGCAAGGCTCCGGTAAACGCTCAAAGGGATAACGATCGGCTATGGGTTGTTGAGCAAGGGCTAATGGACGGCATGTGCTCGTGCCCCGACAATGCTTCTCGTCAATCGCAGCGCCGCGTCATGCGGTCAGGAAGAGGAACGTGTCGACGAACTGGGTTTTTCAGGGGCGTTGCTGGAAATTCGGCGACAACATCCCCACCGATGCACTGGCGCCGACGCACGTCATGTTCAAGACGCCGCAGGAAATGGCGGCGTCCGTACTCGAGACCGTCAACCCGGAATTTCCAAAGAAGGTCCGTCCGGGCGACATCCTGGTTGCAGGGCGCAACTTCGGTTGCTCCTCCGGGCGCGCACTCGCCACCAAGGCGCTCGCGGCCACGAAGATCGGCGCGGTCGTTGCCGAGCAGTTCTCCCGCACGTTCTATCGCAATTGTCTGGAGATCGGTTTGCCGCTCATGGAAGCGCGCGGCGTACACGCCTTGGTCAACGACGGCGATGAAGTGCGCGTCGACATCAAGGCGGCAACGCTCGAGAACCTCACCACGGGCAAGTCCATCCAAGGTACGCCCCCGTCGCCGTTTCTGCTGAAGATGTTGGAAGCGGGCGGACTCATTCCGCTGCTGAAGTCAGGCAAGTTTGCGGCGGGCGATTTTGCTGGCGCGGCGAGACGGTGAGCGGCCCATGCTGAAGTTGAACCCACAACGCAAGGCAGAGTTTCTCGAGCTGATGGCGGCGCGCGGCTGGGACATGCTGCTGTTCTACGGCGATACGTGGCGCAAGGATCATTTTCGCTGTCTCGTGAGCGTGTGCTTCACGGGTCCGCAAGCGGTCGCGTTGCTGACGAAGGAAGGCGAGGTACGCGCCGTCGTGACGCATCCCTGGGACGTCGAGCCCGTGAAGGCTGGAACGGGCGGTGCCGTGACGTACGTGCCGCGTCTCATCGAGGGATTGAAGACGCTGTTGCGCGATGCCGGTAAAGCGCTCGTTGCCGTCAATGGGCTCGAGCAGATGGAAGCGCGCTTTGCGCGCGTCGTAGCAGAGCTTTCCGGCGCGGCACCCGTTTCGGCGACGAAGGACGTCGAGGAGATCCGCCGCGTCAAGACACCGGAGGAAATCGAGGTGATCCGCAAGGCTGCGGAGCTCGCCGACCGCGGCTACCAACACTTCGTGAGCGTCGCTCGCGAAGGCATGACGGAGTACGAGCTCGTCGCGGAAGTAGAAGGCTTCGTCAAGGCGCACGGCGCCGAGGACAACTTCATGTTGGTCGCCTCGGGAGGCACCGAGGTGACGGGAATGAAACCGCCGACGGCACGCAAGCTGCGCACGGGCGATTCGGTGATCACCGAGCTCACGCCGCAGATCGACGGCTACTACGCGCAGATCTGCCGCACGCTCGTCATCGGACCGCCTTCCGAAAAGCAACTTCAGTCGTACGCCATTTTCGCGGAAGCACAGCAGGCCGCGCAGGACTTGCTGCGCCCCGGCGTCGATATCTCCGATGTGGCGCGCGTGCAGAACGATGTCTTCCGCAAGCACGGCTTCGGCGAATACACCGGACCGCAGTACACGCGCGTGCGCGGCCACAATTTGGGGCTGTACCCGGATGAGCTGCCGCACGTGCTCGAGAGCACGCACTACACGTGCAAGAAGGACATGGTGATCATCTGTCACCCCAATACTTACTTGCCGCTTTCGGGATACATGGTGTTCGGCGACACGCTGCTGGTGACCGAAACGGGTTGTGTGTCGCTGAATCAAACCGAGAGGAGGCTGTTCCAGGTATGAAAAGAGGACTCGTCAGCTGGGACAAGATCAACGAGCTGCCGCCGGAGGAGTTCGCGGCGCGGCTCGCTGCAGTTCACGCCGTGGCGCGCGAGAAGGGCGTCGACGCGGTCGTCGTGTACTCAGACGTATGGCGCTCGAACGACGCGCGCTATCTCTCGAACTTCATGCCTTACTGGAATCGGGCGTTCGTCGTCGTGACGCCCGATGAGAACCCCATTCTGCTGTGCGCGCTGTCGCCGCGGGTGTATCCATGGATCAAGACAGTGACCATGCACGAGACCATCATCGCAAGCTCGAGCCCGCCGGCGACGCTCTTCAAGCTTTGCGCCGAGCGCGGCTGGACGCGCGTGGGCGTGTGCGATCTCGACGGCCTGCCCGAGGACCTGCATGCCGAGTTGACGGCGGGTGCGCTCGAGCTGGTCGATATCTCCCGCAGTGAGATTCGTCCCGCGCCCGTCGAGAGCGAGGTGCGAATGCACGCACGTGCTGCTCGAATGGCGCGCGAGGTGCTCGAGCAGGAGCTCGCTAGCGGAGGAGCGAAGACGGATCACGAGCTCACCGGGCGATTGGAGCGAGTGTTGCGTCGCGCGGGCGCGGAGGACGTGGTCGTTCTGGTTTCCGATGGCGAAGGTCCGCCCATTCCAGCGGAGGGCCGTCCGGTCGGCCCGCACACGTCGGTCGTGGTCGCGAACGAGTACAACGGCCACTGGGCAAAGGTCACGCGCAACTTCGCGGGTGTGACATCGGGATTCGATCCGCGCGATGGCGTGACTCAGTTGCGCGAGATTCTTTCGGGGCCGTACTCGTGGGAGAGCATTGCCGACACGAAGGCCGACGCCGTCGTTTCGCTGCAATTGCAGATCCCCGCGAACGGTCGACAGTACTACTACGGCGATACTTGTCTGCAGAGTCGGGAAGGATTGCGCGTTCTATGAACATGGTCGAGAAGATCCTGGCCCGCAAGAGCGGCCAGAAAAGCGTCGCGCCGGGCGACGTCGTGCTCGCCGACATCGATCTGATGTGCATGCACGACCTCAGCGCGAACTTCGTCATGAAGGTGTTCGAGCACGAGATGGAGGGCGCGAGCATCGCAGATCCGAACAAGCTCGCGTTCGCCTTCGATCACAACTTCGCCCCGGCAACGCGCGAAGCAGCGGAGGCGCTGGCGGCCGTGCGCAGGTTCGCGAAGAAGCACAAAGTAAAGAACGTCTTCGACAGCGGGTGCGGTAGTCTGCATCACGTCATCATGGAAGCGGGACTCGTCACGCCCGGCATGATCGTCGTCGGCTGCGATTCGCACTCGCCGATCTACGGTGCGATCGGCGCGTTCGGCACCGGTATCGGCAACAACTCGATGGCCGCGCTGGGCTTCACGCAGAACAAGGGATGGTTCAAGGTACCCGAGACCATCAAGATTCATTTTCACGGCACGCCGATGAAGTCGGTGATGCCGCGCGACATCTCGCAATATCTAGTCGGCAAGCTCGGCGAGGACGGCGCCATCTACAAGGCGTTGGAGTACGCGGGGCCGTATATCGAGTCGCTCGAAGTCAACGACCGGGCGCTATTCCCGCTGCAGGCGATCGATGTCGGCGGCAAGTGCGGCTTCGTGAATCCGGATGAGAAGACCGTGCGCTATGTGCAGCGGCTATTCGCGTCCAAGCCGAGTGTGCCCGAGTTCGAGATGCTCGCGAACGATGCGGATTGTCGCTACGCGGAGATCGTCGACATCGACGTTAGCCGCATCGAGCCGCAGGTGGCGTGTCCGCCGACGGTCGGCAATGTGAAGCCTATCGACGCCGCCGTCGGGACGCCGATCAATGTCGCGGAGGCGGGCGGAAGTACGGGCGGAAGGCTGAGCGACATCCGTGCGCTCGCTCGCTGCCTTGCCAATCGGCGCATTCATCCGGACGTGCGTCTGCAGGTCGTACCCGCATCGCGCGACATCTACTTGGCCGCGCTCAAGGAAGGTTTGTTCGAGACGCTGCACATGGCGGGCGCGAACATCTTCCCGCCGAGCGCCGGCTCCAATCAAGCGTTCAACATGGGCGCGCTCGCGGAAGACGAAGTCATGATCTCCACGCAGGCGCGCAACTTCCCGGGACGCAACGGCCATCCCAAAGCCCGTCACTTCCTGGCATCGCCGCTCACCGTCGCGGCCTCGGCGCTGACAGGCAAGATCACCGACCCGCGAACGCTGGAGGTCCAATGAGTCAGACAATCGCGGAAAAGATTCTCGCTGCGAAAGCCGGTGTCGATCGCGTTGCGCCGGGTCAGATCGTCGACGCCTATCCCGATCTCGTCATGAGCCACACGGCGACGTGGCGCTCCGTCAGCGTGATGAAGAAGATCGGCGCGAAGCGACTCTACGATCCCGACCGACTCGCGATCGTGCTCGACCACATTTCGCCGGCGAAGAGCGAAAAGTACGCTGCCGACCAGCAGACCTCGCGAAACTTCGCGCGGGAATACGGCATCAAGAAGTTCTATGACGTGGATGCCGGCATCGCGCATTTGGTGTTGATGGAGCATGGCCACGTCAAACCCGGCGATCTGATCGTCGGCACCGATTCTCATTGCACGATCTACGGCGCGTTGGGCGCCTTGGGATCGGGTATCGGCTACACGGAAGTCGCTTCCGTGTGGGTGACCGGTAAGCTGTGGCTGAAGGTGCCGACGACGATCAAGATCACCTTGAACGGCCGCTTCGCCGCCGGCGTCAGTGCGAAGGATCTGATGTTGCATCTCATCGGCACGCTCGGCGCCGATGGCTGCGGCTACAAGTCGGTGGAGTTCTATGGCAGTGCGCTGCCGGAGATGAGCATCTCCGAGCGCATGACGATGGCCAATCTCGCGATGGAGATGGGCTCGAAGTGCGTGTTCATTCCGTCCGACGAGAAAACGAAGGAATGGCTGCTGCCCCGGCTCGAGGATCCGGCGAGCTACCGGCCCGTCTTCGCCGACGAAGACGCGTCCTACGAGCAGAGCATTGAAGTCGACTTGTCGAAGCTCACGCCCATGATCGCGTGTCCGCACCAAGTCGAGAATACGAAACCGATCGACGAAGTCATCGGCACTCGGATCGACCAAGCGTTTCTCGGCTCGTGCGCGAACGGGAAATACGAAGACCTCGCGGTTGCCGCCCGCATCCTCGAGGGCCGCAAGATCGATCCGCGCGTGCGACTGATCGTCACCCCCGGATCGAAGCAGATCATGCTGGAGGCGATGCGCTCCGGCGTGCTCGCCACGCTCATTGAAAGCGGTGCTTTGGTGACGAACCCGGGCTGCGGCGCGTGCGCGGGCGATGGCGGCATGATGGCCGATGGCGAAGTTTCCCTATCCACGGCGAATCGCAATTTCGTGGGCCGCATGGGCAGCAACAAGAGCAGCATCTATTTGTCGAGCCCGGCGACGCTCGCGGCCTCGGCGCTCAAAGGTGCGATCGCGGATCCGCGCGAGTTCTACTAGGAATGTCTTTTGGATGGTGAGTGCGAGATGCAAGACAAGATTACCGGCCGGGTTTACAAGTTCGGCGACAACGTCAACTCGGACATCATCATCGCGGGTCGCTATCTGATCTACATCGATCCGGTGAAGCTCGCGGAGCATGCGTTCGAGATGCTCGGCGAGGGTTTTCCGGAAAAGCTGCGAAGCTTCGACATTCTCGTCGCCGGCCGCAACTTCGGCTGCGGCAGCGCTCGCGAGCAGGCGTCCACCGCGATCAAGGGTCTCGGTATCAAAGCCGTGGTCGCGGCTTCTTTCGCGCGCACGTTCTATCGCAACGCGATCAACGACGGGCTGCCGATCTTCGAATGTCCGGCGGTGTACGATGCGGTGGCCGAGGGCGATGAGATTTCGATCGATCTGAAGAAGGGTGTGATTTCACACGCCGGCGGCGAACATGAGTTCCCGCGTATTCCCGAATCGGTCGCGAAGATACTCGAGCTCGGGGGCCTCGCGAGCTACTTGAAATCGACGCTCGAGCTCGATCGGGAAGCGACTGCTTAGCCATGTACGACAAGTCAGATCCGCGTGCGTCGCTGGCGGCACCGAAAGGTGGCGCGCAGTTCGGTACGACCCAGATGCCGGCATCCATTTGCCGCTACTATCAGGATAGCCCTGTCGATGACGATGCGAACGGCCGGGGCTGGTACACCCGTGGACAGAATCTCGTCGTTCACTGGATCGAGGCGAAGCCCGGCGCGGCGTTCACGCGCACCGCTCAAGTGGACGAGTACATGGTCGTCGTCCCCGATGACGACACGCCTTATGAGGCCACGGCGAACGGCGAATCGGTGCGCGGTGAAGGTCATCAACTGCTCATCGTTCCGCCGGGCGACAGCAAAATCAGCTTGCCGAAGGGCGGGCGTATCGCGAGAATTTTCTCGACGCAGTCGCCCGATCTGAACGCAAAGTGCTCGAATGCGGCGACGTACGCGCAACCCGATCCGTCGCATCCTCCGTTCAAGCCTTGGCCCGCGCCGCCCGCGGGCTACAAACTGCGACAGTACGAGCTGCAGAGAGGCGAGCGGGCGCCGGGCCAGATCGGTCCGATGTGGCGCTGTACGACGATCATGTTGAGCTTTCCGCCCGTGAGCCGCCGCGCGCGCGACGCGACGAAGCTATCGCCGCATAGTCATTATGACTTCGATCAATGCTCGCTCATTTTCGAGGGCAACTACATTCATCACTTGCGCTGGCCGTGGAGCTCGAACAAGCACGAGTGGCGGGCAGATGAACATATCGAGATCGGTTCGCCTTCGGTGACCATCATTCCCGCTCGAGTCATCCATACTTCGGAAGCTCAAGCGCCGGGTCCGAAAGGCAATCGGATGGCGGACATCTTCGCGCCGCCTCGGCTCGATTTTTCTCTCAAGGAGGGTCTGGTGAGAAACGCCGATGAGTACCCGATACCGGAGGAGTCGTTGCAGGGCGAGCCAACGAAGCGATGAAGCGACGCTGAGCGCTGACGGGCGCTGCTCTAAATCCGACGCGTTCAGCCGCGCCCCACGAATGGCATTTTCGTGGGCAGCAACGTCGTGAAGAGCATGTTCGCTTCGATCGGCAAGTTCGCCATGTGCAAGACGGCCTGTGCCGCGAGCTGCGTGTCGAGCTTGGGAATCGTGCTCGGATTGGCTTTCGGGCGTGCGGATCGAGCGCCGATCTCGCTTTCGATTCTGCCGACATCGATCTGGCCGCAAGCGATGTCGAAGTCGCGCGCGTCGAGCGCGATCGATTTGGTGAGCCCGGTGACCGCATGCTTGGCCGCCGTGTAGGCGATCGAGTTGCGCCGCGGTACCTGTGCGGAGATCGAGCCGTTGTTGATGATCCGACCGCCGCGCGGCGTCTGATGCTTCATGATGCGTACGGCTTCCTGAATGCACAGGAACATGCCGGTGA
>JAAYXG010000011.1 GCA_012516015.1 Lysobacteraceae bacterium
CTTCGTGCGTCCGGGCGAGGTTGCGTTGACGTGGACCGACAATAAGCGCGATCCGCAGTATGCCGTCTCGCTCGACGCTTACGAGCGATTGCAGAGCGCGCGCGATGCGCGAGGTCGCAAGCTCAAAATCCACAAGCTGCCGATGCCGGGTCCGCTCTACCGAACGGCGGAGGAGGAAAGCGGCGTCGACGCGGTCGATGAAGGTCAGCCCGCGCGTGTCGCCGGCGAGCGCCTTGCCGCATCCTACGTGAACTTCTATATCGCGAACTCGACCGTGGTGATGCCGCTGCTCGATCGCAAGAAGGATCGTCTCGCGGCAAACATGTTGAAGCGGCTCTTTCCGGATCGACGCGTGATCGGCGTCCAATCGCGCGAGATCCTGCTCGGCGGCGGGAACATTCACTGCATCACGCAGCAGGTCCCGAGCGCGGCCGCAACGTCGACGCGCACGCGGCGCGCGCGCAAGGGGTGACGCTCCCCATGAGACGCTGTAGGTCGGATTTTAATCCGACCAAAAAAGGGTGCCCGCAAAAAGGTGTCGGCAAAAAGGGTGTCGGAATAGAAGGCGTCGGAATAAATTCCGACCTACAGGCCCCTGCCCATCGCTTTCTCGAGGCCGAGCACGAAGACCACGTCGGGCGAGTGCTCCACTAAGATGTCTTCGCTGACGCCGACGCTCAGTGTCCAGTCGGAGCCGAAGGCGATATGGCCGCCGAGGGTCGCGACAAGCGCGTCGTGGAAGAAATCGAGGCGGCTATCGAACGCGCGTGTGCGCCCATCCATTTGCAGAGCGAGCGCCACGCGCGGCGTCAGCGCGAACGCGACGCTCGCCTGTCCGCTCCAAACGAGCTCGCGCTGCAAGTGGGGCAACAGGTCGCCTTCGCCGAGCCACGTGGCTGAAAGTTGACCCCCGAGCGACCAGCGCTCGATCCGACGTTCGGCGGAGAGGACCGCGGAGATGTCGACGGCGTTCGTGCTGTTGAGCCAGTGGTCTTTTCCCGTGGGAAGCTTGACCGCGAGCGCCGCACTGACCGCCGAGCGGTCCGACGCAACCAAGGCGTAAGCAAGCGTGAGCGAAGCGTCGGCGAGCCCCTCGACGGGCGAATCGAGCTCGATGAAGGTATCGCCGTCTCGCCAATAGTGCAGTCGCAATCGGTCTTGCGGTTGGATTCGCCGTGCGCCTTCCGGCAGACCGAACACGTCGTGCCAATCGTCGATGAAGCCGTCCAGGCTGCCGCCGCTCGTGTGACGGTAAGGCAGCTCGAGCTCGATCGACCAGCGTTCCGCGACACGACGCGCAAACGACAATCGGACCTCGCGCGATTCCGCATCGACGGTGAGGGACTCGTTTGCCGCATTCTGTACGAGCGCCGTGCTCGCCCAGTTAAAGTCGAGCGTCCACTCGGCACGTTCCGGCAGCCGAGCGCGCACGGGGCCAGGCAAGCCGAAGGCTGCGGTAAAGGGATTCTGATCGCGAGTGGGGAGAGGGGAGGCGGCAGCTGTCGCGCACGCGGCCAGCGCGCAGGCGAAAAGGACATGGGGCGTGGGGCTTGGGGCTCGGGTCGGAAAGGAGCAGGAGACTCGGCGCGCGGGTTTACGGTGCAAGCCCATTCAAAATTCCACTGTAGCTGGCGAGCCGCATCTTAGTGCATTCATGCAGCAGCAGTGTTACACGGGCCGCTGGACTCTGGGCTCTGGGCTCTGGCCAGACACGGGTCGACTCCATCTCATCTTGTTCCTTGTGCGCGAGGGGCTCAAACCGAGTCGACTACTTTACGTTCGTTTTATTACGGAA
>JAAYXG010000135.1 GCA_012516015.1 Lysobacteraceae bacterium
CCGCGTCCTCCTGGGAGAGGCGATCGCGCGAGGCATCGCGCCCGACGGCGGGTTGTACGTTCCGGAGCATTTTCCGCACTTCGTGCCGCGACAGTTCGACGGAGATGTCGAGCTGCCCGAGATCGGCGCGCGCCTGCTCGCGCCGTTTGCGGCGGGCGACCCGATCGGAGAGGTGCTGCCGGAGATTTGTCGCGAAGCGTTCGATTTTCCGGCGCCGCTCGTCTCGCTCGATAAGGCGCCTGCGCCGGCGTCGGTGCTCGAGCTGTTCCATGGGCCGACGTCCGCCTTCAAGGACTTCGGCGCGCGTTTCCTGGCCGCCTGTCTGCAGCGCATTCGCCGCGATGCGCCGCGCAAGCTCACGATTCTGGTCGCGACATCCGGCGATACCGGCGCGGCCGTCGCTGCGGCGTTTCACAACCGCCCGGGCATCGAAGTCGTCGTGCTCTATCCGAAGGGCCTCGTGTCCGACCGCCAAGCGCACCAGCTCGCGTGCTGGGGCGGCAACGTGCGTACGTACGCCGTGCGAGGCACCTTCGACGATTGCCAGAAGATGGTGAAAGAAGCGTTCCTGGATCCGGCGCTCGCGGAGACGCATCAGTTGTCCTCCGCGAACAGCATCAACGTCGGGCGTCTGCTGCCGCAGATGGTCTATTACGCGAAAGCCGGGCTCGAGCTCTGGCGCGAAACCGGGCGGCGCCCGAATTTCATCATCCCGAGCGGAAACCTCGGCAATTCCCTCGCATGCATCTGGGCGCGCCATGTCGGATTGCCCATCGGAGAGATCGTGCTCGCGACGAACGCGAATCAGACGATCTCGGAATTCCTGCGTACGGGCGAGTGGGAGCCGAAGCCGAGCGTGGCGACGCTGGCATCCGCCATGGATGTTGGGAACCCCAGCAATATGGAGCGATTGCGCGCGTTGCACCCCGACTTCGAAGAGCTGCAAGCGCAGATCGGTGCTTCGAGCGTCGATGACATCGAAATTCGTGCCACAATTCGGCGCGATTCGCACGAGCTCGATCAGCTTTGGTGTCCGCACACCGCAACGGCCGCGAAGGTGTTCCGCCGTTTGTTGGCGCGCGGCGCGCGCGGACACTGGGTGATCGTATCCACAGCGCACCCCGCGAAGTTCAACGACATCGTCGAAGCGCAGACGGGTCGTGAGGTGCCGCTGCCGCCGGCGCTCGCGACGCTCCTCGCTCGGCCGCGACAGGAGCAGGAACTGGATGCCTCGCTTCAGGCGTTACGCGCAGAGTTACAGCGGAGCTGAGGGTTGGACGCCGTGAGCGGTTGACTCGAAAGGTCCAGCCGCTTCTCGGTAAGTGCTTCTCGAAACAGGGTCATGCCGATAGAGATTCCCTCCTGGACGTATCCCGTCGCCGCGGCGGCGGCCATCATTGCGCTCGCCGTTTGGGGTACGTTGCTGTGGCGCAGGTATCGTGCCCGCAAACAGATCGACAACACGATCGCGAGCGTCGCCTACGAGATGCTTCGTAACGTATTGATCCCGAACGGCAATGGCGGACACATCCATGTTCACTACCTGCTGCTCACGCAGCGAGGCTTGCTCGTTGCCGATGTGCTCGACATGGCCGGCGCGATATTCGGCGGGGATCAGATGATCGAATGGACCGTCATCGGCAAGAAGCGGCGCTACACCTTTCCCAATCCGCAGCACACGCTGTACGACCGCATGGCCGCCGTTCGTTTGCTTACGGGGGAAGTGCCCGTCGAAGGGCGCGTCATCTTCACGCAGAAGAGCGAATTCCCGAAAGGCAAGCCGCGCCATGTCCTGCGCATCGACGATCTCGCGAGCGAGTTTCCCCCCGTCGACAAAGTGCGCGGCAACATCACCGCGGCATTCGGCGAGGTGTGGGCGAACGTGAAGAAGAATGCGGAGCCGAATCCGTTGGCCGCGTAGGTCTGCAACACCGGCTCGCCTATTTCCATGTAGGTCGGATTTTAATCCGACCAAGAAAAGGTCGGAATAAATTCCGACCTACACAGCGCGCTAGCGCCGCTGGGCGTGGGCGGCGACCACTTCGGCCACGCACGCCGTCACGCGTTTACCCGTCTCGATATCCAAGAATTCGTTCGGACCGTGGGCGTTCGATTGCGGTCCGAGAACGCCGGTGACGAGGAACTGCGTGCGCGGGAATTTCTCCGCGAGCATGCCCATGAACGGGATCGTGCCGCCGACGCCCATGTACATGGCATCGCGGCCGAAGAAATGCCTCGACGCGGACTGCGCCGCGTCGGCCAACCAGGGTTCGACGCTCGGTGCGTTCCAGCCGCCCATCGCCGAGGTGACGTCGAACGAAACGCTCGCGCCGTACGGCGGATCGCGCTCCAGCGTCTGTTTGACCGCGTTCGCCGCTCGGTCCGCATCGACGCCGGGCGGCAATCTGAACGAGAGCTTGAGCGCGGTGAACGGACGTAGAACGTTGCCGGCGTTCTCGAGCGAGGGGATGCCATCGGCGCCGGTGACGGATAGCGTTGGCGCCCACGTGCTGTTGATGAGCAACTCGGCCGGATCGCGGGAGACCGGCTGCATTCCCGAAACGAACGGCATTTTCTCGTGCACCGTCGCTCCCAACGCGCGGGCGGCGGCTTGTGCTTGCTCGATGCGTTCCTGCGGAACGTCCGTATGCAGCGCGTCCACGAGGATCCTGCCGGTGTTCTCGTCTTCGATCCGTCCGAGCAGCGCTCGAGCAATGCGAAAGCTCGAGGGCACGATGCCGCTCGCCATGCCCGAGTGCACGCCTTCCTTCAGTACCTCGACGCGCAGCGTGCCGAGCAGGTTGCCTCGCAGGGAATTCGTCACCCAGAACTGATCGTAGTTGCCGCATTCCGCGTCGAGACAGACCACGAGCGAAGGCTCACCGATCCGATCCGCGAGCGCGTCGATATAGGCGGGCAGGTCCGGGCTGCCGCTTTCCTCGCTACCTTCGATCAAGATCACGCAGCGCGCGTGCGGAATACCTTGGTCGGCCAGCGCGCGCAATGCGACCAGCGAGCCGAAGACGGCATAGCCGTCGTCGGCGCCGCCGCGACCGTAGAGGCGACCGTCGCGCAGTACCGGCGTCCACGCAGATAATCCTTCCGACCATCCGGTGAACTCGGGCTGTTTGTCCATGTGTCCGTACAGCAAGACGCAATCGTTCGTCTTGCCCGGCACGTCGATGAATAGCAGCGGGGTGCGATTGGGGAGACGCACGATCTCCACCGTCATTCCAGGCAATGCGTGCGCCTCGCACCAGGTTTTCATGAGCTGCGCCGCCCGATCCATATGCCCGTGCTCGGCCCATTGCGGGTCGAAGTGAACCGATTTGTTCGGAATGCGAATGTACTCGCACAGCGTCGGGACGACGGAATCGTCCCATTCCCGCGAGACGTACTGCTGCAAACGATCTGTGTTCATAAATTCTAGACTGTAGGCTGTGGGCTGTAGCCGAAAGCGCGCGCATCGTACGCGCTAGCCGCTCCTCCAAAAAAGCTCGAGTGCGTTACGCGTCGTAATCGTACCGAGTTCCTCCGGGTCTTCGTTTCGGGCCGCGGCGATGGCGCGCAAGACATGCGGCAAATACATGGGTTCGTTGCGGCGCGAGAACGGCTTCGGCGTGATATCTCGCGGGAGGAGGTAGGGCCCGTCGGTTTCGATGAGCAGGCGTTCGCGCGGAATCTGACGCACGACTTCCCGCAAATGATGGCCGCGGCGCTCGTCGCAGATCCAACCCGTGATGCCGATGTAGAGGCCTAGCTCCAGATACGCGCGTGCTTCCTCGATGCCCGCCGTGAAGCAATGCGCCACGCCGCCGGCGAGCTTCGATCGGAAGTCGCGCAGGATGGCGAGGAAGTCCGCGTGCGCATCGCGCTGATGTAGGAACACCGGTTTGCCGACGACGACAGCAAGCTCGAGCTGCCGGCGAAACGCAGCGGCCTGCGCTTCGTGCGGCGAGAAGTTGCGGAAGTAATCGAGCCCGCATTCGCCGACTGCGGCGACCTCCGGCGCGCGTGCGAGCGTCTCGAGCTCGGCCATCTGCGCATCGTCGAGCTCGTGCGCATGATGAGGATGAACGCCGGCGGTGCAGCGGAACCGATCGGGACTTTCGCGGACGAGCTCGATCGCGCGTTTCGTGCTCTCGGTCGAGCTGCCCGTGATGACCATGCGCGTGACGCCGACGGATACGGCACGCGCGATGACTTCGTCGCGATCGTGATCGTAGCTGTCGTGCGCGAGATTGATGCCGATATCGACGAGCGGCACGCGACTGCGCTCGAGCGTATTCGTACTGTGCAATGTACTATCCAAAGACGAAGGATCTATCCAGTTGACGGTTGACAGTTGACAGCCAGAGGGGACGTCTTTTCTTGACGACGGTTCACAGCCGGATGCGGCGTCTTTTTCTAGCCTTCAACTGTCGACGGTCAACCTGTTTTGAAGCATGGTTCAGGACGCGCTATCGTTCGTACATGGATTGTAGTGCAATCGGGCTGATGAGCGGCTTCTTGCGTGCTTCTTTGGCGATGGCGACGGTGTTCGGCGCCGCTTGCGCGTCGGCAGCGACCCTCGCGGAGCTCGACGATACGCTGGCGCGAATTCAGTACGGATTTCTGACGAGCGATGCGCGAGCCATCGAGCGCGCGCTGCAGGACGTCGCGAGCTACGACACCGAGGAGCGGCTCGCGCCCTTGAGGTCGTACCAGCTCGCGTACGGGCATTGGAAGCTCGCGCAGGTGGCGGCCCGTACGGAAGGCGCGCAAGCTCGCACGCGCAATGCCGCCGCGGCGAAGGCCGCGAAGTCGTGCGTCGAGCACGCGCGCGATGCATACAGCCTCGATGAGCGTATGGCGGAGGCGTACGCGCTCGAAGCGGTGTGCAGCGACATGCCTCGCGGGTTCTTGAGAATGGCCGGGCTCACGGGATCATGCGCGCGGAGCCGGCCGTTGCGTACGGCGTTGACGCTCGAGCCCGCCAATCCCCGCATCCTCTTGATCGAAGCGATGTGTACCGGCGGCAAGGATGCCGCGGGCGGCGTCGCACGTTGGCGTAAAGTGGTCGATGCGTTCGCACGCGCATCCGCTACGAGCGCAGGAAAGCCCGATTGGGGCGAGGCGGAAGCGCTCGTCATGTTGGGGGAGCATCATCTGCAGCGAGGCGAGGTGCTCGCGGCGCGAGAAGCGCTGGAGCGGGCCTTGATCCTCGCACCCGATTACGACGCGGCCAAGGAGCTCTTGGCCGCCACCGCACAGCGCGCGCATTAGCATTCTGCTCGGATCATGCCCGCTCAACTGCAATTGTTCGAAGCCCGCAACGCAGCGGACCCA
>JAAYXG010000136.1 GCA_012516015.1 Lysobacteraceae bacterium
CGACGTCGTGAACGAGATGAACGATAAGTCGACGATGAACAAGATCATGGAGTACATGGCGCTCGGCAAGCCGATCGTACAGTACGACCTCGTGGAGGGGCGTGTCTCCGCGCAAGACGCCTCGCTCTATGCCGAGCGCAACGATCCCAAGGACCTGGCGCGCAAGATCGTGCAACTGCTCGACGACGAGCCGTTGCGAAGACGAATGGGTGAGATCGGGCTCGAGCGGGTGAAGACGACACTCGCTTGGGAGCACGAAGTGCCGCGTTTGCTCGCGGCGTATGAGGCGCTGTTCCGCTAGCGCGAGCGGACGGCGCCAGCGGCGCACTCTTAGGAAAGAGCAATGCGATTCGTTGCACTCGCGGCTAGCTTCGACGGCACGCTTGCTCGCGATGGCCGCTACGACGAGCGGTGTGTCGACGCGCTGCGCGCGCTGGCGGCGAGCGGACGCAAGTTGATTCTCGTCACCGCGAGGGAGCTGCGCGAGCTTCTGGAAATTTTTCCATGGACGCGCGTATTCGATCACGTCATTGCCGAGAACGGGGCGATTCTGCACCAGCCGGCGACGAAGCGCTCCGAGATTCTCGCGCAGGCACCTTCCGAGGTACTGCTGCAAGAGCTCCATCGGAGGGGCGTCGCACCCCTGACCGTCGGCAGCTCCATCGTCACGACGCCGCTCGCGAACGAACGTGAGGTGCGCGACGCGATCGAGAAGCTCCGCCTCGATTGTCAGCTCGTGACGAACGATGGCGCGCTCATCGTGTTGCCGGCGGATGTGAACAAGGCCTCCGGTGTCCAAGAAGCGCTGCGTCAGCTCGGCATCTCGGCACAGAATCTCGTTGTGATCGGCGATGCGGAAAATGACTTGGCGCTCTTCCGGCTCGCAGAGCATGCGGTGGCGGTTCAGAACGCGGATGCCTTGATCAAGGAGTGTGCGGATCGAACGACCTCTGGGGCCTATTGCGAGGGATTCTTGGAGCTCGTCCGCGACCTAATGGATGGCGATCTCGCCTATGCGCAACCCAAGCTTCGCGTGCCGCTCGGAACGCTTGCGGACGGAACCGAGCTGACTTTGGCGCCGTACTATGATTCGCTCTTGATCTGCGGTCAGCGAGGCAGCGGCAAGACGGCCTTTTGCAGCGAGTTGTCCGAGCAGCTCCTAGCGAACGGATACCAATGCTGCATCATCGGTGCGGCTCAGAACCTGAGCGCGAAAATTCCGGCCGGCCTGCGCTCGTTCGGCGATGCGCACGAGGCGCCGCGTTTGAGCGAGGTGCTCGCCACACTCGAACATCCGACCGTGAGCGTGGCGCTCAATCTCGCCGCTCTTCCGCTCGAATCGCGCTCCGTCTTCGTCGACGCGCTGCTCGTGCAATTGCAAGCATTGCACGATCGCGCGGGCCGGCCGCATACGATCGTCATACAGGATGCGCAATGGTTCTCGTACGGTGCGTCTCACGCAGCATTGGTCAGCAGGCTGTCGGAGATGACGCGCATCTACGTGAGCTCCGAGCCGGAGCGGCTGCCTGCCGAGATCCTCGAAGGAGTGGTCACGGCCATAGCGCTTGGCGAGGACGCGCGCGTGCCGAGCCGCTTCACCGATTTCGGTTCGACGGAACGAATCCGACTCGAGCAGCGCGGCACCGGTTCTAGCCAACCGGCCGAGGTCTGGGTACGCGCCAACCGACGGGAGCGCGGTCGTCAGGCGACTGCGGACGAGGTGGGGTGCGGTATGTCGCGTCCGCCTGCTGCGGGCTCCGCCTCGGCCGAGGATGAGATCCCCTCGCTTTCCGGATAGTGGATGACGGCTTCGACGCGGTAGTCCTTCAGCTGCCGCGCGTGCGTGAAGATGATGAGCTCGCCGAGCAGACCGAGTGCGAAGATCTGAATCCCGAGCACGATGAGCAGCGCTGCGAGCAGCAAGGCGGGACGGTCCGCGAGGCTCACGTCGAATGCGATGCGTTCCACGCCCAAATACGTGATCAGCAATGCACCGATGCCGAATGTAATCGCGCCGATCATGCCAAAGAAGCGTAGTGGTTTCTTCGTGAATCTCACGAGGAAGAAGATGCTCACGAGATCGAGCAGATGATGCGCGTACTCGCGCGGGCGATAGATGCGTGAGTGCCGGTCGTGAACGGACTGCTTGACGGCGACCTCCGCCACGCGAAATCCGAGTCGCGTCGCCAGGATAGCCATGAAGCGATGCTGATCTCCGTACAGGTCGAGCTCTTCGAACACTTGACGTCTGAGTGCGCGAGCGCCGCAGCCAAGGTCGCGAAAGCGCGCGCCCGTAACGAAATTCACGAGTCCATGGAAAGCCGCGCGCCGCACCTTTTCGACTGCGTTGCCGGCCCGGGGAAAGCGATAGCCGATGGCGACATCCACCGACTCGAGTGCGGCGAGGAGCTTGCGAAGGTCGCTGCCGTCGACCTGGTGGTATGCCGGCAGAGTCAGGATGGCATCGCCGGTAGAGCGCTCGAACCCAGCCATGAGCGCGGCTGACTCGCCGAAGCAGCGTGTCAAGTTCACGATCGTGAGCGGCTCACCGGAGCGGATGAGCTCATCGAGCGCGCGAGCTGCATCGGGACGCGGTCCATCGATCACGAAGATGAACTCGTATGGCAGGCCGATCGCATCGATCCCCGCCTTGTACTCGGCATAGAGCGATTTCAGGTCCGAACGGCGTGCGCCGACGGGAACGATGATCGACAGTCGAGAAGGTGTGTAGTGTGCTGTCATGTGAAGTCTTCACTCGGCGCAGCGTGGCGCGCGGATAGTCTGGGTGAGCCTCAGAAACTCTCGATCGCGGATGTCTCCGCGGGCATAGGTAAGCTCGGCGAGCGCGCCGCTACACAGCAACACCATCGCAGAAGCCAAGAAGACGATGCCGCTCCCGGCGATCGAGATGGACATATCGCCGCCCGCGAGAACGGCAAGCAGCGAGTGGACGAAGGCGGCGCACGACAGTAGGAAGAGCGGAACGGAAAGCAACGCGAACCATCGCAATGGGCGTGAAGCAAACGTCGCGACGGTCTTGATGACCATCAAATCGAGCAAGACTTTGTAGATGCGTGACAAGCCATACTTCGATTGTCCATAACGCCTGGCGTGGTGCCGTACTTTCACTTGTGCGACGCGCGGCCCGGCGATGGATGCCATCGCGGGGATGAAGCGGTGCATCTCGGAGTAAAGCGGAATTCGCTTGATCAGGTCGCCTCGGAACGCTTTCAGCGAGCAGCCGTTGTCGCGAATCGGCACGCCGGTCACCTTGCCGATCAGCCAATTGGCGATGCGTGAAGGGATCTTTCGCGAGATCAGCTTGTCCTGGCGGTTGTGACGCCAGCCTACGACGATGTCATAGCCTTCCTGCATCTTCTCCAGCA
>JAAYXG010000137.1 GCA_012516015.1 Lysobacteraceae bacterium
CTGGCAGGTGCAAGCGTGCCTGCTTGGTTGCTCGAGAAGCTCCACTCCCAAGCAGAAGGCACGCTACCTTTCGTCGGCCGGCGGCCCGAGCTCGCCATGGTGCTCGCTTCGCTCGATCGCTGTCGCTCCAGCCGTCACGGGCGCGCGATCGTCGTCCGCGGCGAGGCCGGCATCGGCAAATCCCGATTGGTCGAGGCAGTCACGAGCGCTGCGCGAGAGCGCGGCGTCGAGACGCACTCGGCTCAAGTATTCGATTTCGGACAATCGCCTGGCCGCGGTCCGATCACGACGCTCGCACTGAGTCTCATGGGCGCGGATCCCGGTGCGACGGACGAGCAGCGCGCCGCCGCGGTTCGCCGGCTGCTCGCTGCGCGCGGAGGGAGCATCGATCAGTCCATCTTCTTGAGCGACATCGTCGAGGCGCCGCTCGAGCCCGAGCTCGCGGCGCTCGAACAAGCGATGGACGCAACGACGCGCCAGCGCGGCCGCACGCTCGCGCTATCGCAGCTCATCGAATGGGCGTCACAACGCTGTCCGCGACTGCTCATCGTGGAGGACGTGCATTGGGCCGACACGGACGAGCTCGCACGCCTGGGAGAGATCGCCGCGGTCGTCGCGAACTGCCCGATTCTGCTGATCATGACGACGCGCCCGGAAGGCGATCCGATCAACGCGACGTGGCGAGCACGCGCACGCGGCTGTCCCGTCACGACGATCGATCTCGCGCCGCTCGCGCAGGATGAAGCCGAGGAGCTCGCCGCGTTTTATCCGGAGCTGCCGCGCGAAACGATCCATGCCTGCATCGAGCGCGCCGAGGGCTACCCGCTGTTCCTAGATCAACTGCTGCGCGCTGCCAACGCGGGCAGCGAGTCGCTCCCCGGCTCCGTTCGCACGCTCGTCCTCGCCCGCGCCGATCGCCTTCCGGATCTCGATCACCGAGCGCTGCAAGCCGCCGCGGTGCTCGGTCAGGAGCTCTGGCTCGATGCGCTGAGACACACGGTCGAGGAGCCGCAGTACGATCCCGCGCCTCTCGTCGAGCACGGCTTCATCCGCACCGACGGCGCGCGCTTGCAGTTCGCGCACGCGTTGTTCAGAGATGCGGTCTACGAATCGATCCTGAAATCGCAGCGCCGAGAGCTGCACCGCAACGCCGCGCGCTGGTTCGCGCGGCGGGACTTGCCGCTCTATGCCGATCATCTCGCAGCGGCACAGGACGAAGGTGCAGCGAGCGCGTACGCGGACGCCGCGCGCGTCGAGCAGCAGGCGCTTCGCTTCGAACGCGCGCTCGGCCTTGCACAGAAGGCGGCCGCGCTCGCACATGAGCCGGTGCTGCTGCACGAGACGAGCACGCTGCTCGGTGAGCTGCTGTTGCAGCTCGGCCGCACGCACGATGCACTCACGGCCTACAGGGAGTCGCTCGATTTCGCCGTCGATCCGCCCGGCCGAGGTCGCGCCTGGCTCGGCATCGCATCGGCGCTTCGTGTCATGGACCGGCACGAAGAAGCGCTGGATGCGCTCGACCGTGCGGAGACCCACTGGCGCGACAGTGCGGACGCGCACGTGCGTGCTCAGCTCTACACGCTGCGCGGCAATTTGTTGTTTCCGCTCGGGAGGCTGAGCGCCTGTCTCGAGGCGCACGAGCAGGCGCATCGATATGCGCTCGAAGCAAACTCTTCCTACGAGATCGCGCGCGCCCTCGGCGGCCTCGGCGATGCCTACTACCAGCGCGGGCAGATGATTACGGCGCGCCAGCAGTTCGCACGATGCGTGCAAGAGGCGCGCAGCCATAACCTCGCGGGCGTGCTGCTCGCGAATCTACCGATGCTCGCGATCAGCGAGATCTACTACGGCACACCGAATGCAGGGCGCGAACATTTGAAGGAAGCGCTCGATCTGGCGACGCGCATCGGCGATGTGCGAAGCGAGCTCCTCATTTATCTATGCTATTGCGAGGGATACCTCATCCAGGCGCAGTACGACGATGCCCGCCGATGCGCGACGCGCGGGATCGATCTCGCCAAACAACTGGGCGCGCGACGGTTCCTGGCAGAGTGCACGGGCGTCTTGGCTTGCGCAGCGCTTGCGCTCGGTCAGCGTGAAGAGTCATTGCGGCTCGCGCAAGAAAGCGTGCAGATCGGCCGCGAAACAGGCATGTCGTACTGCGGTCCGGTGCTCTTGAGCCTGGTCGCTCGCGCCACCGAGCGACCGTCGGAACGAGCCGCGGCCCTCGAGGAAGGAGAAGCGCTGCTCGCCGCAGGCTGCGTGAGCCATAGCTACTTCAACTTCTACATGCACGCGATCGACGTGAGCCTCGAGCAGCAGCGCTGGGACGAAGCGCGTCGCTACGCGCGCGCGCTCGAAAACTATACTGCGGCCGAACCGATGCCCTTCACGAACCTGCTGATCCAGCGGGCGCGCGTTCTTGCGGATCTGGGCGAAGGTCGCGAACCGAATGGGACGCGTGCGGCGCTCGAGGCGCTCAGAAGCGAATGCATACGTATGAATGCGCGCGCTGCGCTCCGTGCAATCGACGCAGCACTCGACGAGCCTGCCGCCGCGTAAAGGAAGCGATTAGAGGTTAGGGAATAGTCAGAGCTGCGCTGCGCCACTCTCGACGTCGCCAGAGCGACTCTGGCTATCCCTACCCCCTAACCTCTATCTAGTCAAATTTCGCAGTCGTCTTCGCCCGCACTTCCTCAAGGGTCACGTCGGGGGCGAGCTCGATGAGCTTGAAGCGCGTCGCACGATCTTCGCGCGCGAAGACGGCAAGATCGGTGATGATCATGTCGACCACGTTGGCACCGGTCAGCGGCAGCTCGCATTTGCGTTTGAACTTGGGTGCGCCGTTCTTCGCCGTGTGCTCCATGACGACGACGACGCGCTTGACGCCCGCGACGAGGTCCATCGCGCCGCCCATGCCTTTGACCATCTTCCCCGGCACCATCCAATTCGCGAGATCGCCGTCTTCCGAGACTTCCATCGCGCCGAGAATGGAAAGATCGATGTGCCCGCCGCGAATCATCGCGAAGCTATCGGCCGAGGAGAAATACGACGAGATCGGCAGCTCGGTGACGGTCTGCTTGCCCGCATTGATGAGGTCGGGATCTTCCTCGCCTTCGTACGGAAACGGCCCCATGCCGAGCATGCCGTTCTCCGACTGCAGCACGACCTTCATGTCCGCGGGAATGTAATTGGCGACGAGCGTCGGAATGCCGATCCCTAAGTTGACGTAAAAGCCGTCGTGCAGCTCGCGCGCGGCGCGTTGTGCCAGTTGATCGCGATTCCAAGGCATGGTCTTGAAGCGGTTAGCGGTTAGCGGTTAGCCAGCGCAGCGCACGGTTGGGGCGCCATGCGCACCTTTTGCACATCACACGTCACACCAGACACTCTACACAGCACGGCGCCGCTAGGCGGCGCTGCGCTTGCGTACTGTGCGTTGCTCGATCGCCTTCACGTATTTCTCGCCTTGGATGATTCGCTGCACGAAGATGCCAGGCGTGTGAATGCAATCCGGGTTCAACTCACCCGGCTGTACGAGCTGCTCGACTTCGGCGATTGTCACGCGACCGGCGGTCGCCATCATCGGGTTGAAATTGCGCGCCGTCTTGCGGTAGACGAGATTGCCTTCCGTGTCGCCTTTCCAGGCCTTCACGAGCGCGACATCCGCCGTCAATCCGGTCTCGAGGATGTACGTGTGCCCGTCGACGACGCGGGATTCCTTGCCTTCGGCGACGACCGTCCCCGCGCCGGTTTTCGTGTAGAAGCCGTAGATCCCGGCTCCGCCGGCACGAATACGTTCGGCCAGCGTGCCTTGCGGATTGAACTCGAGCATCAGCTCGCCGGCGAGATATTGCCGCTCGAACTCTCGGTTCTCGCCGACGTATGAGGAGATCATCTTCCGAATCTGCCGAGTCTCGAGCAGCAAGCCGAGCCCCTGACCGTCGACGCCTGCATTGTTCGAGATGACGGTCAGCTCGCGCACGCCGGAATCGCGCAGCGCGAGAATGAGGTTTTCCGGAATCCCGCACAGGCCGAATCCGCCGGACATGACCGTCATGCCGTCGAAAACGACTCCTTCGAGCGCGGCCTTCGCAGTCGCGAAAACTTTGGAAGCGCCTGCCATGTTGCATCACCCCGAACTGACACAGCCATTCTACAAGCCTGTTGCGGGGCGATGGGATGTATACCGCATCGCGGTTTTCCGCAGGGGACGTGTGGGTGAGACGTGTAGACGTGCAGACGTATAGACGTCAGAGGGCTCTTGCTCTTGCGTCCAGACGCCTACACGTCCACACGTCCATCTCATGCCGCATTCGCATCCGCATCGGGGTCGTAGCCCAAGTTGGGCAGTAACCAACGCTGCGCGTCTTCGAGCGAGATCTTCTTGCGCGCCGCGTAGTTCTGCACCTGATCGAGGGCGATCTGTCCGACTGCGTAGTAGTGCGAGCCCGGATGCGAGAAGTACCACCCGCTGACCGCCGCCGTCGGGTACATGGCAAAGGAGTCCGTGAGCTCGATCTGTGCGTTCGTATCCGGTTTGAGCAGACGCCACAAGGTCGCCTTTTCGGTATGGTCCGGACATGCCGGATAGCCGGGTGCCGGGCGAATGCCTCGATACTCTTCTTTGATGAGCTGCTCGTTCGTGAGCCGCTCTTCAGGCGCATACCCCCAGAACTCTCGGCGCACGCGCTCGTGCAGGCGCTCGGCGAAGGCTTCGGCAAGGCGATCCGCCAGCGCTTTGAGCACGATGCTCGAGTAGTCGTCGTGTTCTCGGCGAAATCGCTCGAGATGCTCTTCGATGCCAAGCCCCGCGGTCACGGCGAAGGCACCGATGTAGTCCGCGCGACCCGAGCTCTTCGGCGCCACGAAGTCGGCAAGACAAGTGTGCGGCTGTCCCGGGGGTTTGCCCTTCTGCTGACGCAGGAAGTGCAAGCGTTCGAGCACTTGCGTACGAGATTCGTCCGTGTAGATCTCGACATCGTCGTCATCGACGCTGTTCGCCGGGAAAAAACCGATGACCGCTTTCGCCGTCAACCAGCGTTCGCGGATGATCTGCTTCAGCATGCGCCGCGCATCGGCATACAAATTGCTCGCCTGCTCACCCACGACGGGATCCGTGAGCACCTCCGGGAACGTGCCGCGGAACTCCCACGCGTTGAAGAACGGCATCCAGTCGATGTATCGCATCAGGTCCTCGAGCGAGTAATCCTCGAACGTCCGCACGCCGAGCAACTTGGGCACGGGCGGCGTGTACGTGTTCCACTCGCCGTCGAAGCGATTCGCGCGCGCTTGCGCGATCGACACCTGCGGGCTCTTCGTCTTCTTGCCTCGATGTTGTTCCCGGCGCAGCTCGTGCTCGGACTTGACCTTGGCGATGAACTCGTCGCGCGTCTCGGGCGTGACGAGCTGCTGGCAAATGCCGACCGAGCGCGACGCGTCCTTCACATAGACGACGGGTCCCTTGTACTGCGGATCGATGCGCACGGATGTGTGAGCAGGCGACGTCGTCGCGCCGCCGATCAGGAGCGGCTTATCGAGTCCCTTGCGCTGCATCTCGCGCGCGACGTGCACCATCTCGTCGAGCGACGGCGTGATGAGGCCGGACAAACCGATCATATCGGCACCTTCCCGCTCCGCGGTTTCGAGAATGCGCTCGCACGGCACCATCACACCGAGATCGATGACCTCGAAGTTGTTGCA
>JAAYXG010000138.1 GCA_012516015.1 Lysobacteraceae bacterium
CCGCATCCGAACGTGCACCTGGCGCTGCAGCGGAACGAGGGGAGGATCTACGGCGTGCTGGACGGCCGCTTCGTCCGCGCGCTCGAAGGGCAAGGGGCTGTCTTCGGAGTGAAGTTCCGCCCGGGCGGGTTCCGCCCGTTCCTCGGCCGTTCGATTGCGACTCTGCGCAACCGCCACATTGCTTTCGAAGAAGTCTTCGGTGCGCAGGCATCGAGCCTGCTAGGGGAGCTCTTCGCGGCCGAGGACGATTCGCAGATGGTGGAGGTCGTCACGCGCTTCCTGACCGCGCGGTTGCCCGCCGAGGATCCGCTCGTGGATCGCGTCGCGACGATCGTCGATGGCATTGCAGCGGATCCGACGATCGTCTCCGTCGACCAAGTAAGCCAGCGTTGGGGCATTGCGAAGCGGACGTTGCAGCGATCGTTCAGCGAGTATGTCGGCACGACGCCGAAGTGGGTCATCAATCGTTACCGCTTGCACGAAGCGCTCGAGCGGTTGCATTCGGGCGCGGAGCTCGATTGGGCACAGCTCACCGTCGATCTCGGGTACTTCGATCAATCGCATTTCATCCGCGACTTTCGCGCCGTCGTCGGCCGCTCCCCGGCGCAGTACAAGAGAGAGATGAGCGGACGCCTCGAGTCGTAGGCAGGGTGAGCTTCTCGAGAGCCGGACCTTCGTTGTCTATTTGTGGGGGATATAAAGTGGTAAGTAAACGTTCACGCACGATCGCGGAGTACATCGACTCCGCCCCGCCTCAGGCGCAAGAATACTTGCGCAAACTGTACGCGCTCTTGAAGCAGGTCGCCCCAGATGCGACGGAGGCGATCAAGTGGGGCAATCCCGTGTTCGAAGCGCATCGAATCCTGTTCGCATTCTCCGCGCACAAGGCACACATCAACTTCGCGCCGACCCCGGCAGCACTGAAACCGTTTCGCGACGAGCTGGCCAAGCACAAGACCGGCAAAGGCACGCTCCAGATCCCTTACGACAAACCGTTCCCTGCAGCCCTAGTGCGGAAGATCGCTCGATATCGCGTCAAGGATGTGCGCGAGAACGACGCCAAGTGGATGTAAGCGGACGATAGACGTACGCAGGCGGCGACCGCTGTCGGATCGCGACCGTCTCAATCGTTCCTTGGGTCAGTAGGATCCATGTGATCCCCGGTTCAAGGGCTACATTTACAGGAGACGACGATGCGAGCGATGGTGATGATCAAGGCGACGAAGAACTCGGAAGCGGGAGTGAAGCCATCAAAAGAGCTGCTCGAGGCGATGGGAAAATTCAACCAGGAACTGATCAGCGCGGGCGTCATGCTCGGCGGCGACGGGCTGCGTCCGAGCCGCGACGGTAAGCGCGTGCGCTTCTCCGGAGACGACAGAATCGTCATAGATGGACCGTTCACCGAGTCGAAAGAGCTCATTGCCGGCTATTGGATTTGGCAAGTCAAATCGATGGAGGAGGCGATCGATTGGGTGCGTCGCTGCCCGCATCCGATGCCGGGCGAAGACACGGAAATCGAGATCCGAAGGCTTTACGAAATGGAGGATTTCGCGGAGTGACGAGGGCGCGGGCGCGCATTCGAGCGAGTCCCCTCACCCCAACCC
>JAAYXG010000139.1 GCA_012516015.1 Lysobacteraceae bacterium
CGTGACCGATGTCGTCGGTTTCGCATCGCTGCTAGGCCTCGGCACGCTTTTCCTTACGTGATCCGATCCGACGCAGAATTCCCGTCGCACCGGTGGATGCGACGTTCTGACCATTGATGAAAGCGAGCACGTCGTCGCCGCGTTTCATCGTGTCCTGATAGCCCAGCGCGATCAGCTCGCGCGTATAGGTATCCTGAAACATGAGATAGCTCATGAGCTGTCCGCCGCCCCTATTCAGCGCGCCCATCGTCCGCAACAGCACACGCAGCGTGCGCGGCAGCGACGTGATGTGATGACGAGCGATGTCGGACAGATCGCAACTCGGCAACAGCACGAGCATGTCGATTCTCTTGAGCTGAACCCCCGCATCGCTCAGCGGCCCCGCTTGATCGACGAGCTGGTTGAGCTGCGTGAGCCGCTCCAGATCCGAATAGAGCCCGTCCGAGAACAGCGCGTCCAGCATGTAACCGAATATCTGTCCGAACGTCGGAGACTGCGGCGGCAAGGGCGAAGGCGGTCTCGCTTCGTTGCGCGTGCCGATGACCAACAGCCTGTGAGCACCGAGATGGATCGCGGGGCTGAAAGGATTCGCCTCGCGCATCGCACCGTCGCCGTAGTACTCCTCGCCGAGCAGCACGGGCGGAAACAGGAACGGCACTGCCACGCTTGCCATCAAGTGCTCGAGCGAAAGCTCAGCGGGTTCGCCTGCCCTGCGCATCCGGCTCCACGGCTCGCACCCTGCCTTCGCGGTATAGAAGGACACCGAGCGCGCGCTGATATAGCCCGCGGCGGATATCGCGAGCGCATCGAGGTGACCCGCATCGATCGACTTGCGTACCGCGGCGAAGTCGAACTGCGTTTCGAGCAGCTCACGCAGCGGCGTGTTGTCGAACAGCGATCGCGGCGGCGGCAGCAGCCACCCGCCCGAGAGCATCGCGAACAGCCAATGCAAACCGGAGCGCAGCATGCTCGCAGTGTCGGCGCGGAACACCTGGTTGACGTGAAAGTTGCGCCATACGCGTTCGAGGTTACCGACGGCAACCCGGAAGCGATCGGCGTGCACGGCAATCGCCGTTGCGTTCACCGCGCCGGCTGAGGTCCCTGTCACGATCGGAAACGGATTGGCGGAACGCGCCGGGAGGAGATCGGCAATCGCGCGCAGCGCACCGACCTGATACGCGGCGCGGGCGCCGCCGCCCGGCAGCACGAGGGCGATGTTTGGATGCGGAGCCGGTGGCTGCGTTTCGACTGTCATGAAGCTCGGGTCAGGCGCAGGTCCGGTGAGCGGTGCGGCGACTCTAGGTTCATCGGTCGTTCATGTCCACCTTGCAAGCCTGACATGCGGGCAGCTCCCGCTCGGACATTGAGCTAGTATGTCACAGTACGCAGGATCAATCTGGAGAGCCGCATGAACATCATCAAGCGCTTGCCTCGCATGCTATGCATTGCGCTGCTCGCGTTCGCAGCGAACGCCTACGCACAGGCGCCGACGATCGGCAAACCGGCGCCCGATTTCAAGCTCCAGGATCAGAACGGTAAGTGGCACACGCTTGCGGATTACCGCGGTAAATGGGTCGCGCTGTACTTCTATCCCAAGGATCAAACCCCCGGCTGCACGACACAGGCATGCGACTTCAGGGACAACATCTTTGCCTATCGCGATGCCGATGCAGTCATTCTCGGCGTCAGCGTGGACGATATCGAGTCGCACAAGGCGTTTGCGGAGAAGCACGGACTACCTTTCTCCTTGCTTGCGGATCCCACGAAAGAGACCGCCAAGCGCTACGGCGTCCTGAACTTCACGGGCTTCGCCAAACGCGAGACTTTCTTGATCGATCCGAGCGGCACGATCGTGAAGCGCTACAACGTCACCGAGCCAAAAGGTCACTCGAATATCGTGCTCGCGGACATCAAGGCGCTGCAGCAAGAGCGCGGCTCGTGAAGCGCGGCTGACTCTTGCGTCCGTACTCTATCGAGGAGTCAGCCTCAGCACGTGCTTCGCCTCTCCAGGCAGCAAGGGTCGCGGCTCACCTCTGACCCACTCTTCGTGCCCCGCGCTGTAGAACGGCGACAGGGGATGATTCACGGGCCCACCCGGGAGTTGAATCAGCCCCTGCGACTCGCGCCCCGGAGAAACGACCAGCCGCTCCGATGCCCCGAAACTCGGGCCTTGTACGCGCGGCATGGCGATATCGCCGTCCATCGGCACTGACGGCATGTCGACCCATCTTGCGATGAAGGGAATCGCCGACGAGAGCGGATGCCGCATGGACAGCATGTTCTCGCGGCCCCACGTACAGCGACTCAGTTCGCCGCAAACGCTCGACGCTTCCCTCAACATCGCGTCGAGCGAGCCGACGAGCAATTCGGACCAGCTCTCATATTTGGGCGAGAGAAGATGCAGCGGACGTTCGGTAACGAGCGCCCAAAGCGGTCCTTCGAACTGCGGCGACGGTACGAGCTCGACGCCTGCGGCAGAAGCGCGTGCCCCCTCCGTGAGCATGTCGTAGACGTCCGAACGCACTTGGTTTCTGAACGCGCGCACGAGCCGATAGCCGACGTCGTCCGCGGCCGCTCGGCCCGACCATGCTTGTACGTAGCGATGTGCCTCCCGGTAGCGCGGATCCTCTCTAGGCGGCGCGTCTTCCAGCAGCTCCAACAACAGATCTCGCCAACGAGCCAAGAAAAGCGCCCGGTCGTCCGTCTGCAGCGCGGCGAAATCCGTTTCGGTCGCCGCGGAAAGCGAACGAAGGGCATCGCGGATCTGCCCTGCGCGCGCGC
>JAAYXG010000140.1 GCA_012516015.1 Lysobacteraceae bacterium
CCGCATTCTTCTACGCAGTTGCGGCAGGGCTCAGGCTCGCGCGCTTCAACTCGCGTACGGCGCTCGTCGACAAGCGCTATTTCGAGGGTCTGCCGAGCCCGTCCTCGGCCGGGACCGTGGCCGGATTCGTGTGGGTCGTCAGCGCGTTCGACGTCAGGGGCCTACCCGCGCTCGTGCTCGCGTTTCTCATCACGATCGTCGTCGGCGCCTTGATGGTGAGTAAGTTCTCGTACTGGAGCGGAAAGGATATCGATGTCCGCGGACGCATCCGCTGGGTTTACGCGTCGGCGATTCCGCTCGTGTTCGTGATCGTCGCGCTTGCGCCGGAGTCTCTGTTCACGCTGTTTGCGATGTACACGGCCTCGGCGCCCGCGTACTGGGTTTGGCGCCGCATCAGACGCAAACAGAAGAAAATGAAGGAGTGACGTGAGAATGAGTCGCACGCATTCGTGGAAGGCGCACTGGCCGGAAGGCGGTGCGTGCCTGCGCCCTGGCCTTGTACGCTGATTTCCGACGATGAATGCTCGAAAGCTGGCTTATCTGAACGCGCTGGAAATCGATGTCTGGCAGCGGCGAGAAGGAGGTCCCGAGGCTGCTCCTCCGTCCGTCGACAGTGTGACTCCGATCGAGGTCGAGCCTGCTCCTGCGCCCGCCGGACTCGAGAACGGCGCGCCCGCTGTTGCCGCTGGCGACTTGCTCAGCTCCGATGTCTCGGCGCTGTCATGGAACGAGCTGGAGTCGCGCGTGCGCGGTTGTACGCTCTGTCCGCTCCACGTCTCGCGTACGCAAGCCGTCTTCGGCGTCGGCGATCGGCAGGCAGATTGGATGGTGATCGGCGAGGCGCCCGGTGCCGATGAGGACCGGCAGGGGGAGCCGTTCGTGGGCCGCGCGGGTCAGCTCCTGAATTCGATGTTGAAGGCGGTGGGCTTCAAGCGCGAGCAAGTTTTCATCGCGAACATCCTCAAGTCCCGCCCGCCCAACAATCGAGACCCGCGGCCGGAGGAAGTGCGTGCGTGCATTCCTTATTTATTCCGCCAGATCGAGCTCGTCGATCCGAAGCTCATCCTTTGCGTCGGACGTATAGCCGCACAAACCCTGCTGGAGACGGATACGCCAATCGGTAAGCTGCGCGGGAAGCTGCATCACATCGCCGGGGGGCGACCGATGGTCGTGACTTATCATCCCGCCTATCTGCTGCGCAGCCCGGTCGAGAAACGCAGGGCGTGGAGCGATCTGATGCTCGCGGTCAGGACGTACGAAGCCCTTGGGGGCAAGATCAACTCATGAGCGCCGAGCTCAAGCCGCCAGGCGAAGCGCCGCTGGTCCGCTTCCGCCCGATGAATCTGACCGACGTGCCCAACGTCATCGCCGTCGAGCGGGCGTCCTATCCTTTCCCCTGGAGCGAGGGCGTCTTTCGAGACTGCATCCGTGTCGGATACCTCTGTCGCGTCGTGGACGTGGACGGTGAGGTCGGCGGCTACGGCATCATGTCTTACGGGGCCGGCGAGGCGCATATCCTCAACATCTGTGTCCGCAGCGACTTGCGCGGGCAGGGCATCGGCCGCCGCCTGATGCACTTTCTGATCGAGCGCGCACGGGCTGCCCAGATGCAGGACGTGTTTCTCGAGGTAAGGCCCTCGAATCCGGTCGCAATCGCCCTCTATGCCTCGCTCGGCTTCACCCGAATCGGCATTCGCAAAGCGTATTACCAAGCGGCCGGCGGCAGGGAGGATGCGCTGGTGTATAAGTTGTCGCTGCGCCCAGCGTAGGGCGCTTCGCGCCGCGTAAAGTGTAGGGTCAGAGGCGACATTGTCGCCGCGCCGCGATCGCGGCTCTGACGTGACACATTACACCTTACACCCCACACTTCAGCCGCCTTCGGCGGCTGCTACAATCGCGCGCCCTTGCCACGCCGCCGCTGCCTTACATGCCATCGCCCAACGACGAAATCGCTCGCCGCCGTACTTTCGCGATCATCTCTCACCCCGACGCCGGCAAGACCACGCTGACGGAAAAGCTGCTGCTGTTCGGCGGGGCCATTCAGCTCGCCGGGGCGGTGAAGGGGCGTAAAGCGACACGGCACGCCACTTCCGATTGGATGCGTCTCGAGCAGCAACGCGGCATCTCGGTGACCTCGTCGGTCATGCAGTTCCCGTACGAGGGACGCATGGTGAACCTGCTCGATACGCCCGGTCACGAGGACTTCTCCGAGGATACCTACCGCACCCTGACCGCAGTCGACTCCGCGCTCATGGTCATCGACTGTGCGAAGGGTGTCGAGGCGCGCACGATCAAGCTGATGGAAGTCTGCCGGCTGCGCGACACGCCGATCATGACGTTCATCAACAAGCTGGATCGCGAGGGGCGAGAGCCGATGGAGTTGCTCGACGAGATCGAGAAGATCCTGAAGATCCAATGCGCGCCCGTGACGTGGCCTATCGGCATGGGGCGCGATCTGAAAGGCATTTACCACCTGCTCGAAGATCGCATTTACGTCTATCAGGCGGGCGAGAAGGGCCGGGCCGGCGCGCACGAGACGATTGACGGTCTCATGAGCGATGCGGCGACGGCATTGCTCGGCGATCGAGCAGCTGACTTTCGCGACGAGATCGAGCTCGTGCGCGGAGCGGCGCCCGAGTTCGACGTCGATCTGTACCTGCGCGCCAAACAGACTCCGGTCTTCTTCGGCTCCGCCATCAACAACTTCGGCGTGACGGAGCTGCTGTCGGCGTTCGTCACGCATGCGCCGGGCCCGCAGCCGCGCGAGACGACGAGCCGCCTCGTGCAGCCTCAGGAAGAGAAGCTCACCGGCTTCGTGTTCAAGATCCAGGCGAACATGGATCCGGGCCACCGCGACCGCATCGCATTCATGCGGATTTGCTCCGGCCGCTATGCGAAGGGCATGCGACTGTTTCACGTCCGGCTCGGCAAGGAGATGCGCATCAGCGATGCGCTCACGTTTCTCGCCTCCGATCGCCAGCAGACCG
>JAAYXG010000141.1 GCA_012516015.1 Lysobacteraceae bacterium
CAAGCGCTCCCATGGTGGGCATATCTCGCGCTCACGTTGGGCACCGGGTTCACGAGCGCTGTCGCGATTCTCATCGGGCACGAGCTCGGTCACAAGAACAACAAACTCGATCGTGTCGCGGCGCAGATTGCCACTGGGCTCGTCGGCTACGGTCATTTCTGCATCGAGCACAACCGCGGACATCACGTGAGCGTCGCGACACCCGAAGACCCCGTGAGCGCGCGCATGGGCGAGAGCATCTATCGGTTCGCGCTGCGCGAGATTCCCGGTGCGCTCAAACGCGGCTGGCGCCTCGAGAAGGCGCGCCTGCAGGCGCGAGGCTATCCGACGCTATCCCTCCGCAATCACGTGCTGCTGTCCTGGCTCTTGACCGGCGCGATTGCAGGCGTGCTCATCGCCGCCTTCGGGCCCGTGATCGTGCCCTTCTTGATCGTGCATCACCTGTATGCCTGGTATGGTCTTACGCAGGCGAACTACGTCGAGCACTATGGGCTGCTGCGGCAGAAGCTTCCGAACGGACGCTACGAGCCGACGGCACCGCGGCACTCGTGGAACACGAACCACGTCTATTCGAATCTCATCTCCTTTCATCTGCAGCGTCACTCCGATCATCACGCGAACGCACTGCGTCCTTACCAGGCATTGCGCGATTTCGACGACGTGCCCCGCCTGCCGAGCGGCTACCCCGGCTGCTTCGGTCTCGCCGCGATTCCGCCGCTCTGGTTCAAAGTGATGGATCCCAAGCTGCTCGAGTGGGCCGGAGGCGATATCGGTAAGATCAATATCGATCCGAGCCGCCGAGAGCGTTTGTACGAGAAGTACGGACCTACAGGAAGTGATTCGTGACTCGTGATTCGCGGGTCGGAAGGGAAAACCGGAGACAAGGCCTTCCGCCGCCTTCTTGCGAGTCACGAACCGCGAGTCACGAGTCACGAATATTCGAGGAGCGCGCATGCCTGCAGCTATGCTCGTCAACATCGACGTCGATGACCTGAACAAAGGAATCCATTTCTATTGCGAGGGCCTCGGCCTCACGATAGGCCGTCGGTTCGGTACCGACGCGGTCGAGCTCCTCGGCGCGACTTCGCCGATCTACCTGCTCGTCAAGCCGAACGGTAGCGTCGCGTCGGCGACGAGCCGGCACCTGCGCTCGTACGCACGACATTGGACGCCGATCCACCTCGACTTCGTCGTCGACAACATCGAAGGCGCGCTCGATCGTGCGCGCAACGCCGGTGCGAGATTAGAAGGGCCCGTCAAGTCGAACAACTGGGGCAAGATCGCCATGCTCGCCGACCCGTTCGGGCATGGGATCTGCCTCATCGAGTTCGTGGGGCGGGGGTATGATGAGATTGCTACGTGAGCACAGCGTGCTCACGCCGCGGTTGACGGTTGATGGTTGACGGTTGACAGTTGACCGTTGACAGCCAGAAAGTTCGCATAGCACCGCAGTCCATAGCTCAAGGTCGTCAGCGCGAGAGCGCTTCTGGCCGTCAACTGTCAACCGTCAACTGTCAACCGACGAATGTCCCTTACTTGCTGGAAATGCGGCGCCTCGCTCGAAGCACTGAGCTTGCCGTTACGGAGGCTCGACGAATGCAAGCAGTGCGGAGCGGAGCTGCACGTCTGTAAGCTGTGCGAGTGGTACAGCACGTCCGTTGCCAAGCACTGCCGCGAGCCGATCGCCGAGGAAGTCAGGGACAAGGAACGCGCGAACTTCTGCGATTATTTCAAGCCGCGACCGAATGCCTACTCGAACGCGGCGCAGAGCGCGGCCGAGAGGGCTAAGGCCGAGCTCGACTCGTTGTTCGGCGGGTCGAGCCGACCCGCCGATACGCCCGAGCCTTCCGCGGCGGAACGAGCGCGCGCCGAGCTGGACGCGTTGTTCAAGAAGAAATAACGCGGAAGCTCGTTCCTCGCTCGGCGCGCCGTGTTCACTTGCGCTGGAAGATGGACCTCAATCCTTCGGTGAGCTTACGCCCCGCCTCGCTCAAGTCGTCGATCGCTTCTGCATTCGCGCTGCCGCTGCCGTTGACGAGGTTGGCGAAGCTGACGGCGTACTCGCGCATCGAGCGGATCTGCTGGCTCGGCAAGATTTCGAGCTGCTCGATGACGAGCTCCGGGCTGAAGACCGTGCCGACGGCAGTCTTGCCGACGTAACGACTGTAATTGAACGTCGCGCTGCGCGCCTCGCCCGGGCTCAGCACGAACTGCGGATCCGCCTTTTGCCCTGTCGTTTGACCGATGCCGCTGACGTTCGCGTTATCGCGCCAATCGACGATGTACTGCTGACCGTAGTTGTCGAGCATTTTCCCCGAGTTCCGTTGGTAGGCCAGCACGATCGGCTGGTTGCTGACGTTGCGGAAGCGAATCGATACGCGAACGTGATGGTTGTTTGCCTTCGGCTGTGCGGCGACGACCTGAGCGATCTCGGCGATGAAGGGACCCGCGGAATAGCAGCGGGGCTTGCCTTCGCACGGATCGGCGAGCGTCGGCGGTGCGCCAACCGACGCGGCGCTCGAGCTGCTCGTCGGGTGCGAGGGCGCACTCGACGCCGCAACGTTCGAGGAGGCGCCGTCGGTCAACCCGGAGAAGCGCAGCGCGTGCTCGCGCCCGAGCCGGTGCTGATTTCCGGTGACTTCGTCGATCTCGCGCAGCGCGAGCTCGAGCTCGAAGGTCACACCCGCGATTGCGCGTCCGGCGTGCCAGCGCAAGTCGATGCGCGCGTCGCTGCGTTCCCCTGGCTGCAAGGTGAACTTCGGATCGAACGTGTTGCGCTTGATCTCGCCGATGCCGCGGATATCGCTCGAGCTCGTGACGGTGTAGCGGTTGCCGTGCTCATCGAGCGCGACGCCGGAGTCGGACACATACCCGAGCACGAGTGGGCGATCTGTCTTGTTCTGAATCGTCAACGTGGCGCTGACGACTCGATTCGCGCCGCCGTGCGTCGAGCTCGTGCGGAAGTTAGAAAGCGTGGCAACGAACGTCGTCGTTTCGCTGCACAGATTCGCGTCCGCGCAGGCGCTCGCGTGCGCGCGCACTCCCAATGAGAGCAGCAGAGCGACGGCGAGCGTCGCAAGAAGTGTCGATCTAGCTTTCATGACAGCCCCTTTCTTCAAGTCGTGTTGTCGTTCGTCGTTCATTGCGAGACCTGCACACGGCCGAGCACGTAGCCTTTGCGGCTGTCGCGCAGCTCGTATTCGACGACCTCCGTCGTGATCGAGCCGCCGTTCGGCGCGGGTTGAACGCCGGTGATTCGCAGCAGCACGTCGAGGGACGCGCCGCTATAGCTCAGCTTGTCGCGGATCGCTCGTGCCGCATCCGGCGCAACGGGCCAGGTTTGTGCAGCCTTGGCATTGGCGAAGCGGATACCGACGCGTTGCCTGAATGCGTCGAAGGGCACGACCGAGCTCGGCGAGAGCGCGCGGATCGTGAACTCTCCATAGGTCGGGTCGTACTCGCTCAAGTTCGCGTTCATCGTGAGTCGCAAGAAACCGATGTTGCCCACCGCTGCGCGTGCGGATTCGAGCTCCGCTTTGACGGTGCTGCGGCGCGACGCCTTGTCCGGACCTTGCGCCCACGCCACGCGAGAGTCCTCTTCGACCCACTGGTCGATCGGCGGCGCGATGCCCGCCAAGTCGTAGTAGAGAAAGACGATCGTGCTGTTGTCCGGATTCGCGAGCTCGCCGGTGCGCAGACCGAACGCCTTGTCGGCCGCGCTCGGCGCGGGCTTCGCGTCCGCCCGAGAAGCGGCCGCCGCCGCGCTCACGCCCATGGTCGGATCCGCTCGATCCGAGCCGGACGTGCCCTCCGTCGCGGGCGGATCCGAGCTCCCGCACGCGGCAGAGAGCATCGTCGCGATGAGTATCGAAATTCGGCGCATGTTGAGATCCTCGTGAAGGCGCGCTGAGCGCTAGAGCGTGGGTGCAGCGGCGTTCTTGGAGGCGGCCTTCGTTTCTTCGGCGCGGCGCTGCAGCTCCATCGCATGCAGCCGTTGCTCTGTGGAGGTGATCGCCTCGTAGCCGTTCGCGCCGTCGAGCGCGCCGACTCGGATGAACTCCGCGAGATCGGGGTTCGTGCGGGCGGCGCCGATGTAGGCTGCGACGATGACGCCGCAGTCCGGCGAGAAGTTTGTCGCGCCGTCCGGGTTCGCCATCCCGCGGCAGCGATGGAACAGAGGCGACGTTTCGGTGATGAGTCTGCCCCTCGGGTCGTAGGCCCAACGAAGTTCCCTGAACTGCGGCCCGGAATCGGCATTCGTCGGCGTGCCGTACTTCGCGATCAATGCCTGCTGGACGCTGTCGACCGTCGGGTAGGCGCCTTCCTCGAACCACTCTTCGCGCGCAGCGCTGATGACGCGCTCTTCGCCCGGGATGCCCATCGTTGCGACGTACCATTTCGCTTGTCCGGGTTTGACGTCGCGCACTGCTCGATTGCTGGCGCGGGCGATCGAGCTGTTCTGCCATTCCGCCATGATCTCCTTCGAGGTCTTCTGGACCTTCGGCTCGGCGAAGCGCGCCTCGAATCCTTGGCGAACGGTCTGACCGTAGGTTTGGATGCTGAAGTGACGCCTCGTGGGTGAGACGACCAGCAGCTCATTCGTGCACATGACGGTGTTCGCCGCTTCGTCGTAGGTCATGCCGGGACGAACGCCGACCACATCGTCGACCGGCGCATCCTTCGCGCGCGCGGGCGATTTGATTTTCGCCGGACACTTGACGCGGCCACGCGCCTCCTCCGCGACCTGTTCGGCCGTCATCGACACGTTCGAAGCGGCTTTCGCCGAAGCGGTCGGTTTGGTCGTGCGGTCGCGCGCGTCGGAGGCGCGTTCGGCATCCTTCGTACCGCATGCGGTGATGACGAACGCGATGCCCGTGATCAGCCAGCTCGAGATTTTCATGGACTCACCCTCTCCCCTTTGTGCAGAACAAATCGGTTGCTCTCAGATGCGCTTACTCGTCTTCCACGCGGGCGAGCTCGAGGCCCATGGGCCCCTCCAAGCGACCGTCTTTGCGCAGTAAGACGACCGTGCCTTGGGGGGTCGTGACGAGCACGCGGTCCGACGCCACCTCGTAGGTGCCGGAGACCGTCGCGCCGAAGACGGAGATGTAAACTTGGCCGTCACTTCTGAATTCGTATTGCGTGATGCCGCTCAGGTCGGTGTAGAGTCCCGAGACATCGCGGCTGCACGCGCTCGCGAGTAACAGCGTGCTCAGCAACGTGAGCGATCGGAATCGATGCGGCATGGCGACCTCTGGGTTTTTCGACTTCCGTCCCTATCGGAAGCGTTGCAGGTCGCCGGCCGCTGCGCGTCGACAGATCGCGGTAGTTATCGACGCTTAGCGCTAGTTATGATTTGAGACCGGCGGTCCGCCGCCCGCGGGCTCCGTTGCGGGTGGCCTTGGGGCTCAAGAAGAACAATGAACGATCCGGATACACGCATACGCCGGCGAGGCATTCGAGCCTCGCGCCTGAAGCTGACGAAAGCGCTGACCGCGGCGGGGCTGAAGACCCAAGC
>JAAYXG010000142.1 GCA_012516015.1 Lysobacteraceae bacterium
GTCGGCGACTTCCACTTCAACGGCCATCGTCTGCTGAAAGCGCACCCCGCCTGCGCCGAAGCCCTCGCGAAATACCGAATCAATCCGGGCAACGTCGGCCGCGGCAGCAAGCGCGATCCGCAGTTCGCGGAGATGATCGAAGTCGCGTGCCGTAACGAGAAGCCCGTGCGTATCGGCGTCAACTGGGGCAGCCTCGATCAGGAACTGCTCACGCGGATGATGGACGAGAACTCGCAACGTCCCGAGCCGCTCGAGGCGAACGACGTCATGCGCGAAGCGCTCGTCGTCTCCGCGCTCGATTCGGCGGCGCGCGCCGAAGCGCTCGGGCTGCCGCACGACCGCATCGTCATCTCGTGCAAGGTGAGCGGCGTGCAGGATCTGATCGCGGTCTATCGCAATCTCGCCTCGCGTTGCGACTACGCGCTGCACCTCGGCTTGACCGAAGCGGGCATGGGGTCGAAGGGCATCGTCGCCTCGACTGCCGGCATGGCTGTTTTGCTCCAGGACGGCATCGGCGACACGATCCGCGTCTCGCTCACGCCCGAGCCGAACGGCGATCGAACGCAGGAAGTCATCGTGGCGCAGGAGATTCTGCAGACGATGGGCCTGCGCGCGTTCATGCCGATGGTCGTCGCTTGTCCGGGCTGCGGTCGCACGACGTCGACTTACTTCCAAGAGCTCGCACAAAAGATCCAGTCGCACATCCGGCATCAGATGCCGCAATGGCGCAAGCAGTACGAGGGCGTGGAAACGCTGACCGTCGCCGTAATGGGGTGCGTCGTCAACGGCCCCGGCGAAAGCAAGCACGCGAACATCGGCATCAGCTTGCCGGGCACCGGCGAGCGGCCGGTCGCGCCGGTGTACATCGACGGCGAGAAGGGCCCGACGTTGAAGGGCGAGCGGATCGCCGAGGAGTTTCAGGAGTTGATCGAGCAGTACATCGCCAAAACCTACCTCCGGAGGGCGTCATGACCGATCTACTTCAGAAGCGCTGCAAGCCCTGCGAGGGCGGCGTCGCGCCGCTATCGAAGCCGGAAGCCGAAGCGCTCATGAAGCAACTGCACGGCGACTGGCGGCTGGCTGAAGACGCAAAGAGCATCCGTCGCGAATGGCGGTTCAAGAACTTCTATCGCACGATGAGCTTCGTCAATGCGGTCGCCCACATTGCGAACACGGAAGATCATCATCCCGACCTGGAAATCGGCTACGGCTACTGCCGCATGAAGTTCAACACGCACGCGATCGGCGGCTTGTCGGAGAACGATTTCATTTGTGCGGCAAAGGTGGACGCGCTCCCGTAAGCGGGGCGCGTCCACGCCGCGCTGTGTAGAGTGTGACGTGCAACGTCAGAGTTGCCGCTGGAGCCAGCGTGCCAGCGTCTGACCTCCACACTTCACACCTTACACTTTACGCAGCACCTCGGACGGGGTGCGCGAACTCGCGTCTGGCGAAGGCCACGCGCTCGGCGGCGGGCGCATCGAAGTCGGCGCGCTGCTCGCAGATCTGCAGACGTCGCAGCAAGCCCTGGCGATTGGCGATCTGAATCGCGAGGCCCGGACGCGCATTGAGCTCGAGAATGAGCGGGCCGCGATCGCGGTCGAGCACGATGTCGACGCCGATATAGCCGAGCCCCGTCAACTCGTAACAGCGTGCGGCAATGTCCAAGATCGTGTCCCATGCCGGAACCCGAACCCCGGCAATCGGATTCGTCGTATCCGGGTGATGCGTAATGACCTCCGTCCCCAGCACGCCATCCAACGTGCGACCGCTCGAAAGATCGATGCCGGCGCCGACCGCGCCCTGATGCAGGTTCGCCTTCCCGCCCGATATACGGGTGGGTAAGCGCACCATCGCCATGATCGGGTAGCCGCGAAACACGATGATGCGAACGTCGGGCACGCCTTGATAGCTCAGGCTCTCGAACACCGGCGAGAACTTCACCATGTATTCGACGATGACGACGTCTTGGATGCCACCCAAGCTGAACTGCCCGTTGATCGCGTTCGACAAATAGTGCGCGAGCTCCCCCGCATCGAGCAGCGCGCCGCTGATCGTGCGATAGCGCGACCCGCTGCGGCCTGCGATCACGACGATGCCGTCGCCCCCGCTGCCATGGGCCGGCTTCAGCACGAACTGTGGATGGTCGCGGACGATCTCGGGCAACAGGCGAATATCGTGGTGCGTGCGGATGACGCCGTAGAGCGGCGGCACGGCCAGATTCGCGGCGAGCGCGAGCTGCTTCGTTCGCAGCTTGTCGTCGACGAGCGGATAACGGCTGCGCGCGTTGAAGCGCAGGATGTAGTCGCCGTTGCGCTTGTTGAGTCCGAGCACGCCCTCATCGGCGAGCTGTCGCGCGCGGCCGAACGAGAGTCTCACCGCGGCACCTCCGGAAGCACGCCTTTGAATCGGTGCAACTCGAGCAAGCGATAGCCGGTATAGCGGCCGGCGAGTAGCGTCGCGACGATGACGAGCAGCAGCAATTCCGGGAATACGAACACGAGATGCTCGAGCCAATTGATTCCCATGACCACATAGGCGAGTGCGGCGACGATCAGACTCCCAACGCCCTCCTGAATGGCCTCCGACGCACCGCGCTCCTCCCACACGATCGACATGCGCTCGATGGTCATTGCGATGATCACGATCGGAAACAGCGCGAGCGACAGCCCCGGCTGCAGACCGAGCTTTTGACTCAGCACACTGACCGCGACCATCAGCAGTACGACGACCGTCAACACGCAAGTGAGGCGAGGAACGAGGAGCAAGCGGAGCTTTTCGAGATAGAAGCGGATCAGGAGGCCGAGCGAAACGATGATCGCAAACAGCATGATGCCCCAGACCAGGCGCGTCTCCCGAAAGGCGAGCGCGATGAGAACGGGCATGAACGTCCCGAACGTCTTCACACCGACGAAGTTGCGCAAGACCACGATGACGAGCGCGCCGACGGGGATCATGAGCAGCACGCTGTAGACGGCTTGAGTGGCGATAGGCAATGCGAACAAGGAAAAGTCGACCGCATGCGAGCCGGCCGCCTCGGCGCGCCTTTCGGCGACGACCATCGCCGGCATCAAGTTCCCTTGCACGGCGAGGGTGACATCCAAGTCATGGCCTCCGTCGACCTCCGCGATCGGATACTCGCCCCTCCACCAGATGAAGAAGTCCGGCGGTAAACCCTGCTGCAGGGTTCGCGGGTTGAAATAGAGCCATTGAACGCCGTCGTGAACCTCGAGGATCGACTCGGGCTGCACGGCGCCCGGCGCGCTTCTCAAGAAGACTCCGTGCGCGACGCGCGCCGGGATCTGTGCGCCTGCGAGGAAGATCGTCGCTAGCTGCGCGCGATCGGCCTGTGACTCGCCGTGCTTCAGAAACACCCGAACGTAAGGGTCCTGATCCCCCTGATTGATCCGCCGCAACAACTGAATCGTGAAGCTCGCGACGTCTGCCGACTGTCTGCGCGCTTCCGCAATCAACGCTTCGAGCGCCACCCGCGACGGCTCGTCGAGCTCCGGGGGAGTCGGGAACGGCGGCGTCGTATCTTCGGCGAGCCGCATCGGGTCGCGATAGACGATCGCGCGGTAGTACATCGTCTGAGTTCCCGATGCCTCCCGTGCAGACCATTGCGCTTCGCGCCCGGCTGGCGAACTGCTCGTCGTCACGCCGAAGCCGCGCGAGATGAAGTTCTCGTCGAGCAGCGAAAAGCCCGGCGTCAAGCTGGGAATGCGCAACGTTGCTTTCACCGCGGCGGGCCCGGGACGGAAACGGACGGCGGCTTCGATGTTCCAGATCTCCGTCTGTTGTTGCGGCCGTACGGGGAAGCCCAGCACTTCCGCCTTGTATGCGAACAGTCCGATGCTCAGCACCGTCAGGAAAGCAGCGAGGAAGTAAATGTGCTTCTTGTTCATGCGAAGCGATCACGCCGGCGGATCAAAGGACCGACCCGCGCTGGCCGAGAAATCCCGCTTTCACGGTTCGACCGAGGCGGTTGCGGCGCGAATTGACGCGCGAATTAGCGATTGTGAACCCGTTCTCATTGAGCGCGAGCCGCGAAGTTTATCGAAACCGCCCCGGCCAGGGACAAGTTCGTGCGTGCCCGAGCAGAATTCCCGCTGCGGCGAGCTGATAGACGAGCCAGATTATGGAACGTGCGCTCGTGCGAGCCTCGGCAGCTCTCCGCCCGTGCCCATCGCGCGCGTCATCAGAAAGCGCTTCAGCGGTGCCGCGCGATCGACCAGTCCGAGACCCCAACGCCGCGCCGAAGCGGCCATCCCCTGCCCGCTCGCGAAGAGTTGGTTCAAGCCGTCGATGAAGCCGAGCGCGAGCGCGTTCTCGCTTTTTCGCCAGCGTTCGTACCTCCGCAGCACTCGCCATTCGCAGAACGTCTCGGCAGTGGCCCCGGCCGCCAACGCATCGCCCAACACCTCGATGAGGGCGGCACTATCGAGCAACCCGAGGTTCACGCCCTGTCCCGCAAGCGGGTGTACCGTATGCGCGGCATCGCCGACCAGCGCGAAGCGCTCGGTACAGTACGTGCGCGCGTGGATCATGCGCAATGGGAACGCGGCTCGATCCGCATCGAGCTTCACCGCGCCGAGCACGCCGTCGATTGCCGCTTGGAGCTCGGCTTCGACTTGTTCCGCAGGACCGCAGACCAGGGCCTGCGCATGGTCAGGACTCGTCGACCACACGATCGAGCTTCTGCCGTCCGCGAGAGGAAGAAACGCGATCGGACCGTCGGGCAAGAACCGTTGCCACGCCGTCTGCCCATGCGCGAGCTCGGTTCTCACATGCGTGACGAACGCGGCTTGATCGTAGTCGCGTCCCGACGTGTCGATGCCGGCGAGCCGTCGACTCACGGAATCCGAGCCGTCGGAGCCGACTGCAAGCTGCGTCGTATAACGGCGCCCGTCCGCGAGCGCGAGCTCGACGCGATCCGCATCGAGATCCAACGCGGTGAGCTGTCCCTGCAAAACGGTCACGCGTTCGCGAAATGCGCGCGCGGAGTAGATGGACCAGAGAACGCGTCGGTTCTCGAGAATGTGCCCGAGATTCGGCTCGCTCGAGTTGCTTGCGGAGAATTGAATCGATGCCGCGCCGCGCGGCTTGCCGGCCGCGTCCCACACAACCATATCGCTGTACGGCGATCTGTGCGCCGGCGCGATCGAGCTCCAGGCACCGAACGACTCGAGAATGCGTTCCGACGCGCGCGAGAATGCCGAGACCCGCAAATCGACGCCTTGCTCCGGCGGCGGCATCGTCGGCGGCTGCGCCTCAATGAGAGCGATCCGCATGTTCGAGAACACGGGGCTTCCTGCCGCGAGCGCGGCGGTGCACGCGCCGACGATCCCGCCTCCGATCACGACGATGCCGAAATCAGTGCGCATGCCTAAGCGGTGCACCACGCGTAAGGCGCGGCACCTTTCCTGCCGCGCCGAGGGAAAGTTGCGATAAAGCGTCTTTCACAATCGGCATCATGTCGAACGCGAGCATGCCCAAA
>JAAYXG010000143.1 GCA_012516015.1 Lysobacteraceae bacterium
AAGATGGGACGCGGCACGACGGTGCAACTTTTGCTGCCTCGCTCGCGCGAAGCGCAGGCGGAGCGCGAGGATACGATCGTGTCGAAAGTCGCGCCGGGCGGTAACGAGACGATTCTCGTCGTCGAGGACGACGAGGACTTGCGCGAAACCGTCGTCACGGCGCTCTCGCAGCTCGGTTATCGCGCGCTACAAGCGCCGAACGCCGCGGCCGCGCTTCGGATCCTGAGCGGTCCCGAGAAGATCCATCTGCTCTTCACCGACGTCATGATGCCCGGCGGCATGCTCGGCCCGGCGCTCGCGAAGCGGGCGCGCGAGCTGCGTCCGAACATCGAGGTGCTGTTCACGACGGGGTATGCGGAAACCACGGTGCTCGCGAGCACGGCCGGGTTGTCATCGAGCGATGTAATTAATAAGCCGTACCGCAACGAAGATTTGGCGATGCGCATTCGGTACGTGTTAGATAGGGAGGCGCGTGTTGCCTGAGCTAGATAACAATAAGCTGCTCGTCATCGACGATCAGCCGGATCTGTGCGAGTTCATTTCGGAAGCCGCTCGCGGCATGGGCTTCGAGGCGATTGCCGTTACGGAGCCCGATGCGTTTCGGCGCGCCGTGCAGGAGTTTCAGCCGACCGTCGTGGTGCTCGATTTGCAGATGCCCGGCGCGGACGGCATTGAGCTCTTGCGCTACTTGGGAGAGCGCGGCACGAAAGCGCAGGTGCTCGTCGCAAGCGGGATGGATCAGCGCGTGCTCGCGACCGCGCAGCAGCTCGGTCGTTCGCAGGGCCTCAACATGCTCGGCGCGTTGCAGAAGCCGATCCTGCTCGCCGATCTCGAGGCGACGCTGCGGCAGTGTATGCGCGCGGATACCCCGCTTACGCCCGAGGCGCTGACCGCTGCGATCGAGCGTCGCGAGATTCAAGTTCACTATCAGCCGAAAGCGACGCGGGTCGCGCCGGGCCGCTGGGTCGTCGAAGGCGTCGAGGCGCTCGCGCGCTGGCACCATCCCTCTTTGGGCGCGATCTCGCCGCTGCGCTTCATTTCGGTGGCCGAAAAGCACGGGCTCATTCGTCGCCTGACGGAACAGGTCATCGAAACCGCGCTCCGACAATGCCGAGTCTGGGATGCCGCAGGCTTGCAACTGTCGGTCGCAATCAACTTGTCGCCGCAACTCTTGAACGATCTCGCGTTCCCGGATCAAGTGGCGCGCATGGCTGCGCAGGTCGGCGCGGATGCACGCAGAATCATTTTCGAGGTGACCGAGAGCGCCGCGATGTTCGATCCCGGGACGACGATGGATGTGCTCACGCGCATGCGTGTGAAGAACTTCGGTCTTTCGATCGACGATTTCGGCACCGGCTACTCGTCGTTGAAGCAGCTCTACCTCATGCCGTTCAGCGAGCTCAAGATCGACACGTCGTTCGTGCGCGATGTCTTCGCACACGAGGATGCGCGCACGATGGTCGAAACGATGGTGCTGCTCGCCCACAAGCTGCGGCTCACCGCGTGTGCGGAAGGCGTCGAAACCCAAGAGATCCTCGACTTCCTGGACGGCGTCGGCTGCGATCGCGCTCAGGGGTACTTCATTGGTCGCCCCATGGCGGGTGACGTGCTCGAGGGCGCGGTGAAGGAGTGGAACGCGAAGCAACCGCAGAGCTGAGGCTGTTGCGGCGCAGATGTCCTAGATGTGTCTTCTGTGAGGGGCGTGCCAGCATTGGCGACCGTCAGCCCCTCGATGCCCCGCCTCCGTCTTGGGGTGGAAAAAGAAAGCGGTATCCGTACTGATACGCCCACCCCTTTAAACTCTTTGCCTCGTCTGCGCATCGAACCATTGAGCGCAACATTTCGAGGCACCTTTGCTCCTCAGAATGGAAATGAGTGAGACCGTCGGTCGGGCCGACCGCGAGCCGTCGTCGGACGAACTGCTCGTGGCCGGTGCGCGGCGCGGGGACATGCGGGCCTTCGAGAGGTTGTATCGCATGCATAGCGGCCGCGTGTACGGCTTGTGCTTGCGAATGACGCGTCGTCCCGACGCGGCGGAGGACTGTGTGCAGCAAACATTCGTGCGTGCTTGGCGAAATTTGGCGAGCTTCGAGGGTCGCAGCTCGTTCGCCACATGGCTGCATCGAATCGCCGTGAACGAGGTGCTCACGCAGGCGCGCAATCGCGGGACGCGCAGCGAGTCGGACGAAGAGCGCGTGGCCGAGCTCGATCGGGAGCAGGACGGCGACGCGCCGTTCGACGCCGCGGACGTGATGGATGTCGAGCGCGCGCTGCAGTCGCTTCCCGAAGGGGCGCGATACGCGATGGTGCTGCAGGCCCTCTATGGCTACACCCACGAGGAAGTGGCTGACATGCTCGGTATCGCCGTCGGCACCTGCAAGGCGCAGGTGCACCGAGGGCGGCGCTTGTTGCGCGAGCGCTTGGGATTACCGGAGGCAGAGACATGAACAGCCATCGTCCAGATGCATTAGACGAGGCGCTCTCGAAGCTGCCGAAGTCGGTGCCGACGGAGCGCGATCTGTGGCCTCGCATACAGGCGCAGATCGAAGCGGAGCGGCCCGGCAAAGACGCGCGGCGCGGCTTCACGCCGCGCTGGTATCAGCTCGCGGCCGGCGTGCTGCTCGTGCTCGCCTCGTCGGTGACGACGTTCGTCATCATGCGCGATGCGCAAGAACGAGCGCCGGCCGTGGCAACGACCGAGCTGCCGCGCCCGGAGATCGCCGCGATGCCTGCGAGCTTCGCCGGCTACCGTCTCGGTGAGGATTACACGAAGGCACGCGCGCAGCTCGACCTCGAATTCGAGCAGCGGCTCGCGCTGCTGCCGCCGGAAGCGCGCGAGAAAGTCGAGCGCAATCTCGCCGACATTCGTGCGGCGGCGCGCGAGATCGCCGACACGCTCGCAGAGCATCCGACGGATCCGCTGCTGCACGAGCTATTGATGTCCACCTATCAGAGCGAGCTACAACTCCTGGCGCACGTCACACAGATGGCGCCCGCCACGACGAAGAGGGTTCAGTTATGAAGTCGATTGCGTACGGCTTGCTGGCGCTGCTCATTGCGCATGCTGCCGCTGGCGAGACCGTAGAACGAACGGTGAAGGCCGCGCCCGACGGCGAGGTGGATATCGTCAACGTCGCAGGCGCGGTGCACGTCATCGGCTGGGATCGTTCCGAAGTGCAGTTGCGAGCCGAGATCGGTTCGAACGTCGAGGAAGTCGAGCTCGAGCAGCGCGGCGAGCGTATCTTGATCCGTGTCAAATTGCCGAGCGGCGAAGACGGCGGTACGAGCTCACTGCGTGTGCACGTACCGCGTAATAGCGCCGTTTCCGTGAACACGGTGAGCGCATCGCAGACGCTCGAAGGGGTGCGTGGCGAGCAACGCTTGCAGTCGGTGAGCGGCAGCATCAGTACCGAGATTGCGAGCGAGGACTTTCAGGCGAAATCCGTAAGCGGTGCGATTCGCGTGACCGGCAACGGCGAGACGTCCGTGCGCATTACGAGCGTCAGCGGGAGTATTGATCTCGATAACGTGGGCGGCGAGTTGGACATGAACACCGTGAACGGCGGTATGCGAGTGACGGGCGGCGCGATCGACCGAGCCCGCCTCAAGACCACGAACGGACAGTTGCGCTTCGATAGCGCGCTCAAACAAGGCGCACGCCTCGATGCCGAAGCCATCAACGGGACGATCGACATCAAGTTGCGCGGAACCGTCGATGCCGATTTCGACATCGAAACCTTCAACGGGTCGATCCGCAACTGCTTCGGCCCGAAGCCGGAGCGGACGAGTCAATATGCGCCCGGCTCCGCGCTGCGCTTCAAGGAAGGCAAGGGCTCGGCTCGGGTTCGGTTGAAGACGCTGAATGGAGCGATCGAGCTCTGTCGATAGATATAGAAGACAGAGCAGTTGCTCCGTGTCCGGAAGGCGGCGACCCGCTGAATATGCACAATGTCGAACTGTCGACGTTCAGCTCAGAGGTTCGACCGTGACCCGATTGCGTCCTGCCGCTTTGCTCGCGTAAACGCCGGCATCGCATTTTGCGATGAGCGCATCGAGCGTGGCGCCGACGGGCACGTTTCCGCTCCAACCTGAAACGCCGAAGCTTGCGGTCACGGTCAGTCTGTTCCCGCCGGACTCGAACGGCGTCTTGCTGATTTGCTCGCGCAAGTGCTCCGCGGCTGTCGCGGCGTTCGCGACGCCGGTCTCGGGCAGCACGATGACGAATTCTTCGCCGCCGTAACGCGCGACCCAATCGCACGCGCGCACTCCGTCATTGAGCTGCTGCACGAACCACTTGAGCACTTCGTCCCCGACGAGGTGGCCGTATGTGTCGTTGATCTTCTTGAAGTGATCGACGTCGCACATGATGACCGAGAGCTGCCGTCCGTAGCGCGCGCCGCGCTCGATTTCGCGCGGCAGCTGCTCCATCAAATAGCGCCGATTGTATGCGCCGGTGAGCGGATCGGTGATGGACAGGCGGCGATTTTCTTCGTTCGCGTTCCGCAGCGAGCGCTCGAGCGTGACGATGCGCTTGCCGGTACTGAGGCGCGCGATCAGCTCCGGTTCGACGACCGGCTTCGTCAGATAATCGTCCGCGCCCGCTTGCAGGCCCGTGACGACGTGCTCGATCGCGTCGCGCGCCGTGAGCAGGATCGTATAGATGTAGCCCTTCGTTTGCGACGAGCGCAGCGCGCTGCAAAGCGCGATGCCGTCCATTTCCGGCATTTCCCAGTCGGTGATCATCAACTGGAAGTCGCCCGCCTCGATTTTCTCGAGCGCCTCTTTGCCGTTGCTCGCCGTTTCGACGTCGTAGCCGGCACGCTTCAGCAGCCGGGCCATGATGAGCCGCTGAGTCGGCTCGTCGTCGACGAGCAGAATGCGCCAATCGGGAGGGGTAGCGAGCTCTGTCATGCGGGCGAAATCCTACCCGCTGCGCACGACGGCGCAAAGGGCAGAGCACGCAAATCTTGAAGATGCCGTGGCGTTCGAATGTTGCTCAACCCGCTTTCGCTGCCGGGGCAGGCGCCTGTGTCTTCAAAAACTCCGCGGCGCGCTCGAACTCGTGACGCAAGTCCGCTATGAGCGCTCTTAGGCTCGGCTGATCGAGCTGCGCCGCCTGGCTTTCGAGTGCGAGTGCGAGCGCGCACAAGGCGTTTGCGTGAATGTTGGCGCTCGCACCCTTTAGCTTGTGAGCCGCACGGCCGAGCGCGGTGCGGTCGAAGGCACCGATCGCGGCTTCGATCTCGCTCAGCACCTGTTCCCCGCTGGCGACAAACGTCGACGCAAGCTCATGCAGGAACTCGACATCGCCTGCGGTGAGCTCGTTGAGCTTTGCGAGGTCGACCGGCACTTCCGTGCGCCCGTTTGCCCCGCTGCCGCCACCGTCCGTCTCGTCCGTGCGCGCGCCGAGACCGAAGCGTTCCAGCGTCTCGCGCAGGCGTGCCACCTCGATCGGCTTCGTCAGAAACGCATTCATGCCGGCTTCCATGCAGCGTTCGAGTTGTCCCGTCATCGCATTCGCCGTGAGCGCGACGATGGGCGTCTGCTCGTCCGGGCCTTCGAGCATCCGGATATGACGCGTCGCCGTGAGCCCGTCCATGACCGGCATCTGCAGATCCATCAAGACGAGATCGAACGAGCTTTCCGAGAAAGCTTTCACCGCCTCGGCGCCATTGTCGGCGATCCGCACACTGCAACCCATGCGCTCGAGCAGCCGGACTGCGACCTTCTGATTGACGGGGTTGTCTTCGACGAGCAGTACTCGCCCGTGCAAGCGCAGCGAACTATCGGCGATGGATAGTGTGCCGCGCGTGACGATCGGTTGGCTTTGCAGATGCCATTGCTTCGCTTCGCACGAGAGCACGCGATCGAGACACTCGAGCAGCTCGCGGGAACGGAGCGGCTTCGTGAGATACGCGGCAAATCCGAGCGCGGCGAACCGCTGCGCATCGCCATGCTCGTCCAAGGAGGTGAGCATGACGAGCCGCGCTCGCGACAGCTCGCTGTCGGTGTTGATGCGCTCGCCGAGCGCCGCACCATCCATGTCGGTCATCCGGTGATCGATGAGCACGGCTTCGAACGGATGCTCATCGACGAGCGCTTGCCGCATGAGCGCGAGCGCTTCGATACCGCTGCTCGCGAGCGACACTTCGTAGCCCGCATGCATGAGCTGACCGGCAATGACGCGACGGTTCGTCTCGTTGTCGTCGACTACGAGGAGCCGGCGACCGAGGCGCGACAGGTCGGGCTCCGTATCCACGCTGCCGTCGCTCGTCGCTTCGAAGGGCAACGTGAACCAGAAACACGATCCCTTGCCGAGCTCGCTTTGCACGCCAACCTCGCCGCCCATCATTTCGACGAGCCGACGCACGATCGACAGGCCGAGCCCGGTGCCGCCGAAATGGCGCGTCGTCGAGGAATCCGCCTGAACGAACGGCCGGAACAGCGAGCTCAGGGTTTCGCGCGCAATACCGATGCCGGTGTCGCGCACTTCGAATCGCGTCAGCGACCGTCCGTTGCGGTCTTCGCCGACGTTGCTGACTTCGATGACGATCTCGCCGGTGTGCGTGAACTTGATCGCATTGCCGACGAGGTTCAGTAGACATTGCCGTAGGCGCTGCGGATCGCCTGTGACGCGCTCCGGTACGTCGCGATGCACGTGCAAGATCAGCTCGAGATGCTTGGCGGCCGCTTGCAGGGCCATCAGTCCGCCGACTTCTTCGACCGTGCCGCGCAGGTCGAGATCGACCGATTCGATATCGAGCTTGCCGGCTTCGATCTTGGAGAAATCGAGGATGTCGTTGATCACTGCGAGCAGCGAGTCGGCGCTCGAGCGAATCGTTTCGGCGTAATCGCGTTGCGTGCGGTCGAGCGCCGTATCGAGCAAGAGACCGGTCATCCCGATGATGCCGTTCATCGGCGTGCGAATCTCATGACTGACGTTCGC
>JAAYXG010000144.1 GCA_012516015.1 Lysobacteraceae bacterium
AGCCTAGGAAGACGAGCCATCCGCCGCGAAATGGCAGAGGAAGATTCGACTCGGGCGCGCGCTCGCGAATCCACCATGCATCGAGCGCATCCAAGAACGCGGGCATGGTCAACGCCGATGGCTCACCGCGCAGCCTACCGGTCGCATCGAGCGTCAGCTTCGCGCTCGGAAAAGCGAACAGGACGTCGAATCGTCCAAGCGGCTCGCCGCGCGCGGCGCTTTCGAATAAGGCGGGATAGCGGTCGGGATACGCTGCATGGAGCTCGAGCAACATCGAGCGATGCAGCCGAGCTGGAATCGTCAGCGGCTCCGCGTTCATACGAGAGCCATTGTCGCCGAGGCGCTCAGTGGATGCGACGTCGGGTGCAGGCAGCCTGAAGATCGATGCAGCCCGTTACCGCGGCACGCTGAAAATGAGGCTGCCGTTCGTTCCGCCGAATCCGAAGGAATTCGAAAGCACCACTCGGATCGGCATCTCACGAGCCGTGTGCGGCACGTAATCGAGATCGCAGCCTTCGCCCGGATTGTCCAGATTGATCGTCGGCGGTGCGACCTGGTCGCGAATCGCAAGAATCGAAAAGATCGCCTCCACTGCGCCGGCCGCCCCGAGCAAGTGGCCCGTCATCGATTTCGTCGAGCTGACCGCGAGCTTGTAGGCGTGGTCGCCGAACGTGCGTTTGATCGCGATCGTTTCGGCCAAATCGCCGAGCTCGGTCGACGTCGCGTGCGCATTGAGGTATTGGACGTCCTCGGGTGCGAGTGATGCATCCCTCAGCGCGTTCGCCATCGCAAGACGCGCGCCTTCCCCGTCCTCGGGGGGCGCGGTGATGTGGTGCGCATCGCCGCTCATACCGAAGCCGACGAGCTCCGCGTAGATTCGGGCCCCGCGCTTCTTCGCGTGCTCGTACTCCTCGAGCACGACCGCGCCCGCGCCGTCGGACAGCACGAACCCGTCGCGATCTTTGTCCCAGGGGCGGCTCGCCGCCTGCGGGTCGTCGTTGCGCTGAGAAAGTGCGCGTGCCTGGCAGAAGCTGCCCAGTCCGAGCGGCGTCGTCGCCATTTCGCCGCCGCCGGCGATCATCACGTCCGCATCGCCGTATTGCACGAGCCGCGCCGCAAGACCGATGGAGTGCGTGGAAGTCGTGCAAGCCGTGACCGTCGCGATGTTCGGACCGGTCAGTTTGAAATGCATCGAAACGTGCCCCGAGATCATGTTGATGATGCTGCCCGGCACGAAGAAAGGCGAGATCTTCTTCGGGCTCCCGGTCTCGGAGTACTTCTGATAATTCTCTTCGATCGTGTCGAGGCCGCCGATGCCGGCGCCCATCGCGACGCCGATGCGCGGGCTATTCTCTTGCGTGACTTGAATGCCCGAATCCTTCAACGCGTCGGCCGCGGCCGCGAAACCGTAGTGCATGAAGGGGTCCATCTTCCGCAGATCCTTCGCGGAGAGATACTTTTCGGCCTCGAATCCCTGTACCGCACCGCCGAAGCGAACCGGAAACGCGCTTACGTCGAAACGAGTGATCGGGCCGATACCGCTCTTGCCGGCCAGGACATTTTTCCATGCGGTCTCGATCGTACTGCCGACAGGAGAGACGATGCCGAGACCAGTCACGACGACGCGTCGCTTAGACAAGCGTTGACCTCATTGATTGCAGTGGAAGCGGAACTCGCACGGAATGTCGAACCGCCTTCCGTGGCCGCTCGACGAGCACGCGTCAGGATCAAGCCTGATTGCGGCGCTCGGTGATGTAGTCGATGGCTTGCTGAACGGTCGTAATCTTCTCGGCGTCCTCATCCGGGATCTCCGTTTCGAACTCCTCCTCGAGCGCCATGACCAGCTCGACGGTGTCGAGCGAGTCCGCGCCAAGGTCGTCGACGAAGGAGGCGTCGTTGGTGACTTCTTCCTCTTTCACCCCCAATTGCTCGGCGACGATGGCTTTAACCTGCTGTTCGATACTGCTCATTGGTGTACGAGTCCTCTGTGAGGCTACTGAACCCTTCGCAAAGACCGACCCTTGTATTTCGTTGGGAGGGTCGCACGGGGGGCGTATTCTAAGTTAAGTGCCTGAAGCGTCAAAGCCGAATGCGCAATAAGGCAACGGAGGCGTGGATTTTGTGGTACGCAGCACGGCGCATCCGACCCTTCCCGCTGCCTGCGGGCGCATGGCGCTTCGGTCACACCATGTACATGCCGCCGTTGACGTGAAGCGTCTCGCCGGTGATGTATCCGGCCAACGGGGAAGCCAAGAAAGCCACCGCGTGCGCGATGTCTTCAGGCGTGCCAAGTCGGCCTAGCGCAACTTGCTGAATGAGTTGTTGTTGCTGTTCGGCCGGTAACTGCGCGGTCATGTCCGTCGAGATGAACCCGGGCGCCACGACGTTGGCCGTGATGTTGCGCGAACCCACCTCGCGGGCGAGCGATTTCGTAAATCCGATGATGCCCGCTTTGGCGGCGGCGTAGTTGGTCTGGCCGGCGTTGCCCATCACGCCGACGACCGATGCGATGTTGATGATTCGACCGCGCCGCGCCTTCATCATCCCCCGCAGCACGCCTTTCGAC
>JAAYXG010000145.1 GCA_012516015.1 Lysobacteraceae bacterium
CAAAGCGGTTTGGAGCCTGGAGACGCAGCTCGCCCGTCGGTGCGGATGCGTTCACACGCAGAGGCCTGATCCAGGTATTGAACTGTTGTTCGGGCAGCTCCGCCTCGAGATGAGCGAGACAGTGGCGCCATAACGAACCCTGCACGGTGATCGTCCCCTAATAATCGAGTCGTGAATGGGCTTGTTCTGCGCGCAGGCGACGCGAGAGAGAAGGGAGTCTATACCGAGCGCGCGCGGGTTATCCACAGGGCTTGGGTTCTCGCAGACCAAAATGACGCGGCGCGTATCCGCTTGACACCCCAAGACACGCTGCGTACCCTTGCCGGCCTTCTTTTTGACCCACCATGTGCTTGTTTTAACGCACTTTTCGCGGCGAGTCTCACAGCATGAAGCGCACTTATCAGCCGAGCAACCTGCATCGTAAACGCACTCACGGGTTTCGTGCGCGCATGGCCACTCGATCGGGCCGCCAAATTCTCGCGCGTCGGCGTGCAAAAGGCCGCAAGCGCCTGACCGTCTGAGCACGAGATTGTCGTCTCGATTGCGTTAGTTTGCCGTTGGCTTGCAAGCCCCCCCGCGACCGTTCACACCGGCCCAACGCCTTCGGAAACGATCCGAGTTCGATCGCGTCTATCGCGACGCGCGTCGCTCCGCCGATAATCTGTTTTCCGTTTTCGCGCGCCCGAACGGCGGCACGCAAGCACGCCTAGGGCTGTCCATGTCCGCCCGACTCGTTGGAAACGCTGTGCGCCGAAACCGTCTGAAGCGCTTGGTCCGGGAATCGTTTCGTGAGCATCAGCACCTGCTGCCGCCGGTCGACATCGTCGTGAACGCGCGCTCAGGAGCTCGAAATGCAGACAATGCGGCAATCAGAGAGAGTCTCGCGAGACATTGGCACGCAGTGATCAAGAAATGCGCAGCGTCCTGACAGCCCTCATCCGCGGTTATCGCTACTTGATCAGTCCGTTGCTCGGACCGAACTGCCGCTTCTACCCGAGCTGCTCTTGCTACGCCGAGCAGGCGATCGCAGCGCACGGGCCTATGCGGGGCAGTTATCTGGCGGCTCGCCGTATCTTGCGGTGCCATCCTTGGAATCCGGGCGGGTACGATCCGGTCCCTTCGAACTCAGACGTGAAGTCCGTGCATGGATAATCAACGCGTATTCGTATGGGCCGCGCTTGCGCTCGTGCTGTGGCTCAACTATGTCGCGTGGCAACGGGACTATGCGCCGCCGCCGACAGCTCCGGCTGCGACCGCGGAGGTGCCGCAGCGGGAAGATTCGACGCTTCCGGAGCTGCCATCGTCTCCGGGCGAAGCAACGCCAACGCCCGAGCAGCCCGTTGATCCGTCAACTGACACGACGACGGGCGGCGGCTCCATCATCCGCGTGAAGACCGACGTGCTCTCGATGGATATCAGCACGCGCGGCGGCGAGCTCGTTCGTGCGGATCTGCTCGAATACCCGCGCGTGAAAGATCAACCGGACGTGCCGGTGCGGTTGTTCGATACCACCCCGCCGGGCATTTTCGTCGCGCGCTCCGGGTTGCGTGTCGCCGGGCGCGAGGCCGAACCGACTCACCAAGCCATTTTCGAAAGCCCCGCTACCGAATACGAGCTCGCCCAGGGTGCCAATGAGCTCGTCGTGCCGCTGCGGTGGACGGACGGGCAAGGCGTGACCGTCACCAAGACCTACACGTTCCACCCGGGCAGCTATCGCGTGGATCTGACCTATGAGGTGACGAACGAGTCGGACGCGGAGTGGAAGGCGGCCTCCTATGTACAGCTCGTGCGCCACCACGAGCACGTCGAGCGCTCCTACTTCAAGGTCGAGACCTATGCGTACCGAGGTCCCGCCATTTTCGACGGCGAGGCCTATCGCAAGCTCGACGTTGAGGACGCGGAGGACCGGGCGTTCGAGGCCAGCATCACGGGCGGCTGGATGGCGGCGCTCCAACATCATTTCGTGGCCGCCGCCGTACCGCCCACCGATGTCGCGTACAAGTTCACGCTGGACGTCAATCCACGCAATGATTTCACGCTCACCTACATCGGCCCGTTGCGCGCCGTGGCAGCAGGCGCTACGGAGAAGTTCAGCGAGACGTTGTTCGTCGGACCCAAGCTGCAAAGCCAGTTGGAAGTGACCGGCCCGCGCCTCGAGCTCGTTGCCGACTACGGCAAGCTCACGGTCATCGCGCAACCGCTCTTCTGGCTGCTCGATAAGGTGCACGGCATCGTCGGCAATTGGGGCTGGGCGATCGTGATCGTGACGTTCCTCATCAAGCTCGCGTTCTACCGGCTGACCGCCGCGAGCGGGCGTTCGATGGCGAAGATGCGCAATTTGGCGCCGCGCATCAAAGCGATCCAGGAACGCTATAAGGACGACCGCGAACAGCTCGGGCGCCAGATGATGGAGCTTTACAAGCGCGAGAAGATCAATCCGCTTGCCGGGTGCTTGCCGATTCTGATCCAGATCCCCTTCTTCCTCGCGTGCTATTGGGTGCTGCTCGAGAGCGTCGAAATGCGCCAAGCGCCGTTCCTCGGCTGGATTACGGATCTGTCTGCGCGCGATCCCTATTTCATCCTGCCCCTCCTCATGGGTGCGGCGATGTTCGCGCAGTTCAAATTGCAGCCGATGCCGAGCGCGGATCCGATCCAAGCGAAGATCTTCATGTTCATGCCGCTCATCATGGCGGTCATGATGGCCTGGTTCCCCGCGGGCCTCGTGTTGTACTGGCTCACGAACACGCTGCTCTCGATCGCGCAGCAATGGCGCATCAACAAGCTCGTCGCCGCGGAGCAAAAGAAAACGTAGCGCGTCGGCACCCGCTCACTGCTTGGCTCGATCGGCCACGCGCTCCACACTAGCGGCATGAACGACCCGAGCTCCGGCCGCACGATCGCGGCGATCGCGACCCCGCCAGGTCGAGGCGGTATCGGCGTCATTCGCGTCTCCGGGCCGAAAGTAAGAGCGATCGCCGAGTCGCTGCTCGGCGCCGTGCCGGCCCCGCGCGTCGCGACCTTGCGTACCTTCCTCGGTGCCGACGGCGAGCCGATCGATACCGGTCTTGCGCTCTTCTTTCGGGCTCCCGCTTCGTTCACCGGCGAGGACACCTTGGAGTTGCACGCGCACGGCGGTCCGACCGTGTTGGACCTGTTGCTCGCGCGCACGGTCGAACTCGGCGCGAGTCTGGCCGAGCCGGGCGAATTCAGCCGGCGCGCCTTCTTGAACGACAAGCTCGACCTCGCGCAGGCGGAAGCCATTGCAGATCTCATCGATGCCGGGTCGGCGGAGGCGGCTCGCGCGGCGTTGCGCTCCATGCGCGGCGAGTTCTCGGATCTCGTCCGTTCGCTGTCCGAGGCCGTGATCGAAACGCGCATGCATGTCGAAGCGGCGATCGACTTCCCTGAAGAAGAAATCGATTTCCTCGCCGACAGCGCACTGCAAAGGCGGCTCGAGAACGCGCTGGCACTTTCTACACAAATCGGCGCAAAAGCTCGCCAAGGCACGCTCTTGCGCGAGGGAATGACGGTCGTCATTGCCGGTAAACCGAATGCAGGCAAATCGAGCTTGCTCAACAAGCTCGCGGGCTATAGCGCTGCGATCGTCACGGACATCCCCGGCACGACGCGCGACATCTTGCGCGAACGTATCGATATCGACGGCATGCCGCTGCATGTGCTCGACACAGCAGGCCTGCGCGAACACGCGGACGTGGTCGAAGCCGAGGGTATTCGAAGGGCACGCACGGCGATGCTCGAGGCAGATCGCATTCTTTATGTCGTGGATGCCGCCGCGCGCCGATCGGAAGAAGAGCTCCGAGAGGAGCTAGCGACGCTGCCGAACAGCGTGCCCGTGACGATCATCGTGAACAAGATCGACTTGATCGCCGGCGCCCCGCGTGATGAGCAATCGGAACCGCCGCGCCTGCACCTCTCCGCTGCAACCGGCGACGGCATCGACCTACTGCGCGAGCACTTAAAGGAGTGCATGGGCTTTCAGGGCGCGGATGCGGGAACGCTTTCGGCGCGACGCAGGCATCTCGACGCACTCGCTCGATCGCACAGGCATCTGGAGGAGGCGGCCCGCCTACTCACCGAGCATCGTGCGGGCGAGCTCATGGCCGAAGAGCTTCGTCAAGCGCAGCATGCTCTCGGTGAGATCACGGGCGAATTTACGTCCGACGATCTCCTCGGGCGCATCTTTGCGAGTTTTTGCATCGGGAAATAAGGCGGCGCATGCACATCGCGATGCCGCATTTGCTTCGACCTTGGTTGGGGTGTGCGGTGCGGCCGCCGCCGCACGTGCTGAACGCTTTGCACGAGATCTTCGGCGAGTCCGTCGAGCACGTGCGCGTCCTCGAGTGGTCGGGTTATGCAAGGTGTCACATGGGGGCGCTCGCGACCACTCGGCGTAACCTCATCCTCCTCAGCACAGGAGCCGATGCATTCTGGGGCGATCCCGAGCTCTTGTTACACGAATATTTTCACGTCGTGCGGCAGTGGCAACCCGGTGCATTGACCGTATCGCGCTACGTCGTCGAGACGCTGCGGCGCGGCTATTGGCACAATCGCTACGAGATCGAAGCTCGTGCGTTCGCGGCGCGGCACCTCCGGCGCATGGGACAATTGCTGAGCTGCCCACTGGACGTTCGGCCGTTACCGTCTTCGCGATGCGACTGCTAGCATGTGCGCTCTAAAGCCCTAAAGCCGGTCGATTTTGCCGGCGCACTCGAGCAGAAGAACATAGTGGAGGACCGACCATGACATCGACGCGCACCCTGCGTCCCAGCCACGCCCTCATCGGCGCGATCGCATCGATTCTCTGCGCGCATGCGAGCGCCGACGTCACGATCGAGGAGCGTATGACCGTGAGCGGCGCCGGGATGATGAAAATGATGAATATGAGCGGCCGGACGGTGACGGCGATTTCCGGTTCGAACGCGCGCACCGATAGTGAGCTCAGATTCGAATCCGGCCTCATGAGAACGTTCGCGCGAGGCGCCGGGAACACTACGGAGATCGTGCGGCTCGACGAGGACAAGATGTACTCGCTCGATCACAAGAAGAAGACGTACAGCGAAACCACCTTCGCCGAGCAACGCGCCGAGCTGCAGAAGGCGATGGAGCAAATGGAGAAGGGCCAGGCATCTCAACAGCAGGCCGCTTCTGGCGTCGATGAATCGGAGTGCGAATGGTCCGATCCCAAGGCGGACGTGCTGCGAAGCGGCGAGAAAAGTCAAATCGCGGGCTACGACGCCGAGCGCGTGACGATCGTCGCGACGCAGTCGTGCAAGAACAAGAAAACCGGCGAAGTATGCGATTTCGGCCTCGTGCTCGAGCAATGGGTCGCACCGCAGTTCGCTGCTTCACAGGAGGCGCAGGCCTACTATTCCGCGTACGCGGAGAAGATGGGCTTCGGCGCGACGGCTTCGCGCGATTTCGCCGAACGCGCGCAATCCATGTTTGGCCGCTATGAAGGAATGTGGAGCGAAGTCGCCGCCAAGATGCGCGACGTGGAAGGCCATCCGGTGCGCTCCTCGTTCGGTCTCGGCATCGGCGGCCCGCAGTGCTCCAGCATGCAGGAAGCGCAGGCGCAGGGCGGAGCCGCAGCGCCTCCGAGCCTCGGCGGAGCCTTGGGTGGCGCACTTGGCGGGATGTTTGGCCGGAAGAAAGAGAAGGAAGCGGAAGCACCTGCTGCTGCGCCCATCTCCGCGCCGACCATGCCCGGCGATCTCATGCCGCTCATGAGCGTGAGCACCGAGCTCGTTTCCGTGAACACGAGCCCAGTCGATAGTGCGACGTTCGAGGTGCCAGCGGGCTACAAGAAGACGAACCGCTGAGGCGCCGGCGCGCGCTTGACTCCGACGGCATGCCGGGTACCATGCGCGGCCCCGAGTATCGTGCTCGGCAAGCTTGGAGCCCGAACGTTTGCACCGCACAGTCTCGTCGTGATGAATTCGAATAACGCGCACATCGGTCTTTAAGGTTGATTCGCGGAGCGAGCCGGGCTCCGCGAGTCAGGTGCGAGCGCATTGGTTCCGACAAACCCCTGGCGGGGAAACTTGCCAGGGGTTTGCTTTTCTAGCCTCCTCGTACAGCACGATCGCACCGCATACGGCGACGCATTTCTGCGTCTTCTCCCAGTAATTCGCGCACGGCGCGTACGTACCCGCTTGTAACGTGCGGATCGCAACGCGAGAACGCTCTCGCTTGGATTCAAGACACGACTCAGAGGAGAAAGTCATGCGCGCGCGCACATTGAAAGGACGCAAGGCACAGTTCGGTCAGGGCATGAGCGAGTACATCATCATCACCGCGCTCGTGGCGGTTGCCGGAATCGGACTGTTCGCCGCCTTCGGCGATGTTCTGCAAAACCAAATGGCGGGGATGAGCCGGGAGATGGCAGGTCAGTCCGGGAGCCAAGACATCACGGATGCGCAAGCATCGGCCACGACGGCACAAAACCGGGCGCAGCAGGCAGACAGCCTCGCGACGTACAACCAGCAGACGAACGCCGGCAACTAGAGCCGTCCCGACGGACACGAGCAACCGACCCGAAGCCGTACAGGAAGTAAGCCCGAGATGAAGCGGAGCTCTGTCGCACTCAGCGCGCGAGCGCATCGCGGACAGATCGCGCCGGTCGCCTTGCTCGGTGTGCTGATCTCGAGCGCGGTGCTCGTGCTCATGTTCAACACGGGACAGAGGATCACGGAGAAATCGCAGATCACGAACGCCGCTGACGCGGCAGCGTACAGCGGTGCGGTCTGGACGGCGCGCCACCTGAACTTCATGGCCTACACGAACCGCGCCATGGTCGCGAACCACGCCGCGGTCGGGCATTTCGTCTCTTACGTGAGCTGGACACGCTACGTGCACGACTCGATCGATTATATCGATCGGGTAACACAGTGGATCCCGATCGTCGGCCAATACATCGATATCGCCGAGCAGATTGCCGAACAAGTCCGAGAGCTCGCCGAGCAGTCGGCGCAGGTCGCGATTCCAGCGATCGATCTCTGGAATGCAAACTTCCGTGCGGCACAGGTGGAAGCACAAGCCTCGCTCGCGCTCAATAATCTCGACGAGCTGATGCAGGCGACCGCGCAGTCTCACGATCCGGACATTCGGCTCAACGATCGGGGCGAGCTCTCTCGCCTGCCTCAGGAGCTGCGCGCCCTCGTCGAAGCGCAGCTCCTCGCGCAACACGCCAACGTGCCCGGCTTCGTTCGACGCTATACCGCGTCGAACGATGAAGGCAGCGTAAGCGAGCTCATCGAAGCGAGCCTACGAGCGAACCAAGACGTACAGCGCTGGATCTCCGGCGAGCGTGGCTGGCAAGAGACGGGACTCACCTTTCGGATGCGCAAGGAAGGAACGACGGAGCACATGCAATCGGCCCAGGGCGCCGATTGGCAGGCCCGCGATCAGCTTCGCTATCGCACGCGCCGTCCGTTCGGCTGGAGCCGCTGGCGTCGCATCGGCGACGAGGCGAGCACGGCCAGTGCCCGAGAGTTCGATGGGGACTATGCAGGTGTGCCGTCCTATTACAATGTCGCAGGCGCGCCGAACGATCGTTCGCTTCGCATCGCTGCCGTTGCGACGAAGCGCCAGGCACGGGTCGCGACCGCGGATCTGCTCGGCATGCAGTCTTCGAGCGTACCGATCTCGACTGTTGCCATTGCAACGGTTGAGTTCAAGCGTCCGAGCGCAACGGATTTCCCCGCGCTCGGACGAGAGGAGCGCGAGTTTGCGAACCTCTTCAATCCATTCTGGGAAGCGAGACTCGCCCCGCTCATCGTGCGGGAGGAAAGTTGATGCGTCCTCGTCGCGGCAGCAACTGTTTGCCTCAGCGAGGCAGTGCGATGGCGGAAGCGCTGGTTGCGCTGCTCGCGCTGTCGCCGTTTCTCATCGGAGTTCCGTTGCTCGGCAAGCAACTGGACATCAAACACAAGGCTTTCGATGCGACGCGTTATGCGCTATGGGAACGCACCGTATGGAGAAACGAAGGCGCGAGTCATCGCAAGAGCGCCGAAGACATCACGCTCGAAGCGCGCGATCGCGTGTTGGGCGACCCGAAAGCCTTCGTGATGGACGTCGAAGCGCTCCGTGCGGAAGGGATCACGGAGAATCGTTTCTGGGTCGATCGACAGCGCCAGCGGCTCATCGACTACGAACGAAACCCGAATGGCATGACGCAAGAGATCGGCGCGGGTGCCGCGCCCGTCGACGTCGGCTACGTTCTCGTGCCCGGGTTGACGTACGGAGACGGCCCCGTCGGCACGGTGGGCGGTACGCTACGCGTATCCGACCTCGATCTAAACCGACGTGCTTTTGCGCGGACGCGAACGCGCATCGATGTACGTCCCTCGCTCGCGCACCTGGCCGCCAGCCCGCCGTCGCTCGGCCATGAAGCGATTCGCGGAGGACAACCCGCGCCCCTCTTCCACGAAGCTGCAGGCGGCATCCTGAGCGACACCTGGGCGGCGGGCGCGGAATCCGAGTTTCGCAATCGGATCGACTACGTCACCGCAAACGAATTCATCGAGCTTCTCGAGATGCCGGCGCGCGCGATCGGCGCCTTGGCACTTGGCCGAGGCCGCCCGCTATACGGTGAAGGTCAGTTCGCATGGGAGCCGGAGCTGCGCCCGAGCTCCACCGACCTTCCTCGAGCTTACATCGGCCGACGTTGAGATCGATGCGATACGCGTTTGCAATGGTCGCCTGTCTGCTGTTCGCCGGCGCGCATGCCGGCGCGATCGAACGCAGCACGCGCGGATTACCGGAGCTCGGTCCGCCGCCCCAAGGCGAAGCGCAATGGGTGGCGCGAAGCATGCGGCACAACGGACTGCCGATGACGTTGAAGTCGTTTCATTCGCGATTGAGCGCCGACGGTGTGTTGCGACACTATGAGACGCAAACGAAGCACGGCTCGACGCGCGAGAGCATGCGATCGCGCCGCGGTGCGTGGCAGGTACTCGCGATTCTCGAAGCGCGCTTCTTCATCACGATTCATGCCAGGGATCTGCCGTCC
>JAAYXG010000146.1 GCA_012516015.1 Lysobacteraceae bacterium
ATCCATGGCCCGTCGCGGAAACGCGATGGAACGGCCAGCAGCTCAGGATCTGGGAAGCGCTGCCGCAGGATACGCTGCACACGCGCGAACCCGGACGCGTCGTTCGGTGCACGAGCGAAGGAATCGATGTCGCCACCGGTGCGGGCATCCTGACCTTGAAGCGCGTGCAGCTCGCAGGTCGAAGCGCGATGTCGGCGGCCGAGTTCTTGAACGCGCACCGTATCGAGAATGCGGTGCTCGGGACGTGAGCGCGTCCGCCGCCGTTAGAGCGCACGCGGCGCGCGTCGTCGCCGCCGTCGTTCAGGGCCGTTCGCTCGAAACCGCGCTCGTGATCGATCCCGCCATGAACGCGCAAGAACGTGGGCTGCTGCGCGCGCTGGTGTTCGATAGCGTGCGTTGGTATCTGCGCCTCGATGCCATGCTCGCGTCGATGCTGTCGCGGCCGGGTCAGGCGATGAAGCCGGAAGTTCGCGCGCTCGCCATCGTCGGGCTGTGTCAGCTCATGTATACGAACATTCCGACGCACGCCGCCGTGAACGAGACGGTCACGGCGGCGAAGCTCTTGGGCCATGCTCGAGCCGCCGGTGTCGTGAATGCCTTGTTGCGACGTTGCTTGCGCGAACGCGCATCGCTCGCTGCGAAGGTCGATCGCGATCTCGCGACCCGCACGGCGCACCCGGCCTGGTTGGTCGAGCAGCTCGCGAGGGATTGGCCGGAGCGGCATCGTCAGATATTGGATGCGAACAACGAGCGCCCGCCGTTCTGGATTCGCGTCAACCGCAGGAAGGTGTCCGGTCGACAGTACCGACGCGATTTAGAAGCCCGAGGCTGGACCATCGCCGCGAGCCTCTTCGACGATGAAGCGCTCCTCTTGGATCGCGCCGTCGACGTGGCCGAGCTCCCCGGTTTCAGCGAAGGGCTCGTTTCCGTTCAGGATGCGGCGGCTCAGCTCGCGGCGCGCTTGCTCCAAGCAGAGGCGGGCGATCGGGTGCTCGACGCGTGTGCTGCGCCCGGCGGCAAGACCGGCCATATCCTGGAGCTGCAACCCGAAATCGGAGATTTGCTCGCGGTCGACGTGTCCGCAGAGCGGCTCGCGCGCGTCGAAGACAATCTGCGAAGACTCGGTCTCGAAGCTCGATGCTTGCGAGCGGACGTCGCGAACGTTGCCGCATGGTGGGACGGGACGCCTTTCGACCGCATCTTGCTCGACGTTCCGTGCTCGGCGACCGGCGTCATTCGACGTCATCCGGACATCAAACTCTTGCGACGTCCAGAGGATATTCGCGCGCTCTCCGTCAAGCAGGCGGAGCTGCTGCGGTTTTGTTGGTCGCTGCTGCGGCCCGGCGGGCGGCTCGTCTACGCAAGCTGCTCGGCTTTGCGTGCCGAAACTACTGGCGTAATCGGCGCGTTTCTCGGGGAGTTCGCCGAAGCTCGCGACCAGACGGAACCATCGTTCGGCAGTCTCGGTCAACACTCGGGCCCTGGGCCGGGAGCGCGAATCGCCGCGGGATCTGCCGGCATGGACGGCTTCTATTATGCTTGTCTCGAGAAGGGAAGCGGTTAGCGATTAGTTCGGAAACGGCCGCGGCCGTCACGGGACCGCCTCGGCACCTTTAGTAACCGCTAACCGCTCCCACAAGGGGCGGGAGAGTGAAGACAGAAGGATAATGAGTGGGAGCGAGCCTCAAGTTTTGGCGCAACCTAAGGTCACGGTACTTCGCGAACGCGAGTCGGTCGGTCGTGTTGGTCGTCATGATTGCCCTTCCCACAGCGGTTTGGGCGCAAAGCCGCTTCGACATCCGTTCGGCGTACGTCGAGCCGGCCGACGGCGTCTATGAGCTGAACGCGACGATCAACTTCGATTTGCCCGACGGCGCCCGGGCGGTCATTCGCGAAGGCGTGCCGCTCACGCTGCATTTGGAAATCGTCGTACGGCGGCAACGCAACTACTGGTTCGATCAGACCGTCGCGACGCTCGAGCAGAGCTACGAGCTCGTCTATCACGCGCTCAGCGAGCGATACCTCGTTCGCAACTTGAACAGCGGCGAGCAAACCTCGTACGCGACGCTCGATATGGCGCTCGACGGCCTGCGCGTCATCAGCCGCCTGCCCATCTTGGATCAAGCGCTCGTAGAGCCCGGACGGCACGAGATCAGTATCCGCGCAAGAATCGACGTGCGCACGATGCCGGACGCGCTGCGCTTCGTCCTGTTCTGGACCGACGATTGGCGCCAGCGCAGCGAGTGGTACACGTGGTCTCCGCAACTGTAAAGCGCACGCTCGTCAGCGTCCTCGTGCTCGTGGGATCCGCGCTGTGGGTCGCGGCCCTGCTCATGATGGCGCAGACCGTGCAGCAGTCCGCTCACTTCAGCGATCTGCATCCGATCATCGTCGGCGTCAATGCCGCGGGTCTCATCGTTCTATTGATCTTGATCGGCGGCCGCGTCGCGCAGCTCGTGCGCGATTGGCGCAAACGCGTCGTCGGCTCGCGCATGGAAGCGCGAATGGTGTGGATGTCGGCGACCTTGGCGCTCGCGCCGCTGCTGCTCGTTTTCTACTTCTCGGTGTTGTTTCTCAATCGCGGCATCGATAGCTGGTTTCACGTCGAGGTGCGGCAAGGGCTCGAGGATGCGCTGAAGCTCTCGCGGGCCGCGCTCGATTTGCGCATTCAAGCGCATCTTCAGCGAACGCACGAGAGTGCCCGGCGGCTTGCGGCGAGCCGGCTCGATCCGGTGCATGCGATCAACGAGCTCAGACGCGAGAGCGGCGCGCTCGAGCTGACACTGCTCGGGGCGAGCAGCCGAATCATCGCAACGAGCTCCGAGGGCATCGGCGACCACGTGCCGATCCCGGCGACGGACGAGGTCATGATGCAAGTGCGCCAAGGGCGCGACTACTTCACGCTCGAGCCCGTCGCGGGCGGGGGCTATCTCGTGCGCACGGCCGTGCTCGTACCGGTCACCGAGCCGGGCGAAGAGGAATACGTTCTGCGGGCGATCTATCCGATCGAGCGTCGGCTCGGCGAGCTCGCCGATACGGTCGAATCCGCCTATCAGCGCTACGGCGAGAAAGCGCGCCTGCGCGAGCCGCTCAAGACGAGCTTCACGCTGACGCTCACGCTCGTGTTGTTGTTGTCCTTGTTCGCGGCGCTCTACGGTGCACTATGGGCGGCACGGCGTCTCGTTCGGCCGATTCAAGATCTCGTGGCAGGTACGCGCGCGGTCGCAAAAGGCGACTTCGACATGCGCCTCCCGCTCACGTCGCACGATGAGATGGGTATCCTCGTACATTCCTTCAACGACATGACGAAACGGCTCGCTCGCGCGCGCGTCGAAATGCGCCGCAGCCAGCAGGAAGCCGAAGCGGAGCGCGCCAATCTCGCGGTGATCCTTGCGCGCTTGTCGACCGGGGTCATTTCGCTCGAACCGGATCGGACGATCCGAACCGCGAACGAAGCGGCGAGCGCCATTCTCGGAACGGACGTCGAGGCGCTCATAGGCAAGCCGCTTCAGGCGAGCACCGGCCGATCGCTGTTCGACCAGTTTCAGACCGCTTGCAGCGCACATCTGGATGCCGGCGAAACCGAATGGCGTGAGCAGATCGTTCTGCAGAGCGAGTCGAGCCGCTGCGTTCTAATGTGTGCATGCACGTCGTTGTCGGAATTGTCGGGAGACGGCGAGAGCTCGGGCGGCTACGTGATCGTATTCGATGACATTACCGCCCTCCTGCAAGCGCAGCGGGATGCCGCCTGGGGCGAGGTCGCGCGACGTCTGGCCCATGAGATCAAGAATCCGCTCACGCCGATTCAACTCTCGGCGGAACGGTTGCGCCACAAGCTGCTCGGGTCGATGAACGAGGCGGATGCAGCGGTGCTCGACCGCGCGACCCACACCATCGTGCAGCAGGTCGAGGCGATGAAGGAGATGGTGAACGCGTTCAGCGAGTACGCACGCGCGCCCGCGATGAACGTGTCGCGCTTCGACCTGAATCAGCTCATTATTGAAGTTACGGAGCTGTACCGCGCGCCCGGGCGGGTCGGCCGTCCGAAGCTCGAGTTGGATCCCAACCTGCAGGAGATCGAGGCCGACCGTGGACGCATGCGCCAAATCATTCACAATCTGCTCGTGAACGCGATCGAAGCGCTCGATGCAGTCGAGGAGCCGCAAGTTCGTCTCGCGACGCGAGCGATAGAGCGCGGCGAGCAGCACTGCGCCGAAATCGTCGTGGAAGACAACGGTCCGGGATTCCGGCCGGATGTGATAGGACAGGTATTCGATCCGTACGTAACGACCAAACCGAAAGGCACTGGCCTAGGGCTCGCGATTGTGAAGAGAATTGTCGAAGAACACGGCGGCAAGATCGAGGCGGACAACGCGCGCAACGGAGGCGCGCGCGTGCGCATCGAGTTGCCGTTGATCTCAACGATTCGGACGGGTGGCCCCCTTCGCGAGCGGCGTACCGGACCGAGGAGGGAACGTGTATGAGCGCAGCGCGCATTCTGGTAGTCGATGACGAATCCGAGATCCGAGGGCTCCTGAAGGAGATCCTCGCGGACGAAGGGTACGAGGTCGATGTCGCGGCCGACGCGGCCGAAGCGCGCGCCATTCTCGCCGAGCACGAGCCCGACCTCGTGTTGCTCGATATCTGGATGCCCGACTCTGACGGCATCACGTTGCTTCGCGAATGGGCGCAACCGAGCGGGAGCACGCCGTGCCCCGTCGTCATGATGTCGGGGCACGGCACGGTGGAAACCGCGGTCGAAGCGACGCGGCTCGGCGCATTCGACTTCGTCGAGAAGCCGCTCTCGCTCGCGAAGCTCTTGCGCACGGTGGAGCGCGCGCTCGATTCTGCCCGTAACAAACGCCAGCCGGGTCGAACGCTCGTGCCGCCGTTCCTTGCGCCGATCGGGCGCAGTCGCGTGATGCATGCGCTTCGCGAGCAGGCGCAGCAGGTCGCGCCGCACGACACGCCCGTGTTGATCGTGGGCGAGCCTGGCACGGGGCGGGAAGCATTCGCCCGCTACATCCACTCGTTGAGCCCGCGCGCGAGCGGTCCGTTCGTGCAGCTGATCGCGACCGGTGTGAGCGACGAGGGCGCCGCAACCGTGTTGCACGGGGCGGAAGACGCAAGCGGCGTACATCCTGGCGTGTTCGAGCAGGCCGCCGGCGGCGTGCTGTTCATCAACGGCATCGAAGATCTGCCGCTCAGGGCGCAGGGCATGGTCATGGCCGCGCTCGAAGCGCAATCCTTCACGCGCGTCGGCGGGGCGACCCCGGTGCAGGCGAACGTCCGCATCATCGCATCGGCGACGTCCCGCTTCCTGAACGCGGAAGGAAACGGAGAAGTCCGCGCGGACCTCTTGTCCCGGCTGAACGTCATCACGCTGCACGTACCGCCGCTCCGCGAGTACGCGCAGGACGTGCCGGACTTGCTGCGCCACTACGTGGATCGGCTCGTCGACGAGCAGCAACTTCCGTTTCGCCGCTTCGGCGTCGCCGCACAGAATCGTCTGCGCAACTATCCGTGGCCCGGCAACGTGCGCGAGCTGAAGAATCTCGTGCAACGTTTGTTGATTCTGGGCGGAGAGGAGGAGATCAAGCTCGAAGAAATCGAGCGCGAGCTCGCGACGCACGCGCCGACGAACGAGCCGCTCGTCAAACAAGATCTGCTCGCGCTGCCGTTGCGGGAAGCGCGCGAGCATTTCGAGCGCGCCTACCTCCAGCAGCAGCTCATCTTGTGCAACGGCAAGGTCGGCCAGCTCGCGAAACGCGTCGGCATGGAGCGAACGCACTTGTACCGCAAGCTGCGCTCGCTCGGCGTCGACTTCCGCCAGCTGGCGGAAGATTAGGGGGTAATGACTAGGGGGTAGTCAGAAAATGAGAACGGCGCGTGCGCGCCGCGCGCAGCTCTGACTATCCCCTATCCCCTGGTCATTACCCCCTGAGTGATCAGTCGCCGACGCGAATGACCAGCGCCTCCACCCGCGCTTGCCGCAGCTTGCTCCGCGTCTCTTCGAGCTTTTTGAGATTCGTGATGGGTCCGATGCGGACGCGGTGCCAAGTGTCCTTGTCGATCGTGACCTTCTGAATCTTGGATTCCACGCCCTGCATCGCGATGAGGGCGCGCATCCGATCGGCATCGGCGTGATTGCGGAAGGAGCCGGCCTGAAGGATGTAGGCGCCCGGTCGCTCGACCGCGGTCGGACCGCCGCCGCTCGGTTGTTGAACGCGGCCGTCCTGTTCAGGAATGACGACCTCGAACTTCGGCAACATCTCGTAGAAGTCGTACTGCGTCTCCGCTTGTTGCGATGCCGGCGCGGGCTCCTGCGGCGGCGCGGCCTCTTCGGCGGCGATCGGCGGGGTCTGTCGGGCCATCCGCGCGGCGGGGCGGCGATCGTAGAGATAGACCGCAAGTGCAACGCTCAGCCCGAGCGCAAGGCCGACGACGAAGCCTGCGATGCCCGATACTCCCGAGCCGGAAGAACGGCGTTTGGCGTGTTTGTAAGCTCTAGGCATACGATTGAGTGAACGGCGGTCAGCGGACAGCGGACCGTGAAGGCGGAACGACGCGGACCCGGGAACGATGGAAGACTAGCAAGAACGTCACGAGACTTCAGGTGGTCTCGTCCAAGTCGGCTTCGCTCTGTCACTGTCCGCTGTCCGCAGTCCGCCGTTCACAGCGCCGCGCACTTGCGCGCCGCTACATCTTCTCTGGCGCGCTCACCCCGAGAATCTTGAGTCCGTTCTCGAGGACTTGACGCGTGGCGGCGATCAAGTTCAGGCGCGCGTTACGCAAGGCGACATCGTCGACGATGAACGTGTGCGCGTTGTAGTACGTGTGAAACTCGCCGGCAAGCTCGCGCAGATAGTGCGCGAGCTGGTGCGGCTCGTTGGCGTCCGCCGCCGTTTCGAGCACCTCCGGATACGACGTCAATTTTCGGATCAGCGCCTTCTCGTGCGGCTCCGTCAGCCGCGGGATGTTGAGCTCACCGATATCGCGGTCGTGCGCAAGTCCTTTCTCCTCGAGCTGGCGAAAGACGCTGCAGACGCGGGCATGCGCGTACTGAACGTAGTAGACGGGATTCTCTTCCGTCTGCGCG